>DASZJD010000105.1 GCA_035948415.1 Acidimicrobiia bacterium
GTTGCGTCAGGGCTCGACCAGCGGTCCCTCAGGTCCGCGAGTGCGGGCCGGCGCCGGTCGGCACGAGCTCCCAGGCGGATGCCGATCCTCGGCCGGCGCCCTCGAGAGGCCCGGGTCCGGAGGCTCATCGCGACGCGGCCCGGCGCTCGCGCCACCAGGGGACACCCGTCCCGAGGATCCGCTCGAGGCGTGACCGGTTGTACCGCTGGACGACGATGCACGGCGCGTTGGCGATGAGCCCGTAGCCGAGCATCGCCAGCGCCAGCCACCAGGGGTTCCAGGCGAAGAACACGGGCGCGAGGAGGAGGATGGCCCAGTGCGCTCGCTCGGCGCGGCGGGTCTCGAGCAGGAACCGCTCGAGGTGGGCGCGGTCGTGACCGGCGAGCCGACGCTTCGAGACGCCGCCCCGGAACAGCGACCCCGCCTCGGGGAGCGCGTCCTTCCACGCCTTGACCCGTAGCGCCCGCTCGTAGACGCGACCGTCCCGCTCGAACCGGCGCAGGCGGAGCGAGCCGTCCCGAGCCAGCGTCTCGCCCGAGAGCCGGTGGGCGGCGTACCCGCAGATCGTGCTCCACACCGCCCACAGCCCCGCGTCGGAGACGGCGATGAGGACGTTGCGCGTGGAGCCGAGGGTCGCGGTCACCGGCTCCGACCGTCGGCGCCTCGGAGTCGGATCGTGCGCCCCTTCCACCGGACCTGACCCCGCGCCGTCAGGAGCAGCGATCCGAGGAACACGGCCACGAACAGCGCCGCCAGCACCGGGTAGAGGGCGGCGGCCGCGATCCCGAAGTTGCCGAGCTGGCGCAGCATGACGAAGCACTGCACCGCGAACGCGGCGTAGAGGAGCAGCGCCACGCTGCTCCCCCCGAGCGCGTCGAAGCCGGTGACGAGGCACGCGGCGACCCAGGCCACGATGGCGACCAGGCGCGGGAGCGGCGTGGCCGCGGCGCCGGCGGCGAAGTTCTTCGCGAACCCCTCGAGCAGCCGGTCGGGCCGGTCGTACATGCGGAAGGCGACGAGGTCGCCGCCGGCGAAGCAAGTGACGGGCTCGTGCGCGGCGGCGAAGCGCCGGGCCAGCGCCACGTCCTCGATCACGGCGCGTCGCACCGAGCGGTGGTCGAGGTGCGTGAGCAGGGCGTCGCGTCGGGCGATGAAGCACGGCCCGAACGCGGCGGCCCGCGTCGGGCTCGAGCCCGGCGAGGCCAGCCCCACGCCCATCACCGCGACGAGGTTGAAGAACGCGGCCGCGCGCTCCCACCAGTGACGCATCTCGTGGTAGGGCTGGACCGACAGCAGCCCGCCCCGGCGCACCCACGTCGGCACGAGCCGGGCCAGGAGATGCGGCGACGGGTCGACGTCGGCGTCGAGCGACAGCACGACCGGCGACCGCGCCGCGCGCGCGCCCTGGAAGACGGCCCACGGCTTGCCCGCCCAGCCGGCGGGGAGGGGCTCCCCCGCGAGCACCTCCGCCCCGCGCGCCGCCGCCACCGCCGCGGTGGTGTCGGTCGAGCCGTCGTCGACGACGATCACCTCGTGGGGCGGCGCCGTCTGCGAGGCCAGCCCGGCCAGCACGGTCGGCAGCGTTCGCTCCTCGTCGCGAGCGGGGATCACGACCGAGACCGGCGCCCCGAGGGGCTCGGGCTCCCGCGCGTACGGGACGACGCGCACCCGCCAGCACAGGTACCAGCCGACCAGCCACACGATCGCGAGGGCGAGCAGGCGGGGATCCATCGGCACGGCCGAGGTTAGGGTGCCCATCCATGGAGTTCGCCCTCTCCCCCCGCACCGAGGAGCTGCAGGAGCGCCTCCGGGCCTTCATCGACGAGCGGGTGGAGCCGGCGGTGCCGGTGTACCGCGAGCAGGTCGAGGTGGCCGGGGACCCGCACTTCCACCCACCCGTCATGGAGGAGCTGAAGACCGAGGCTCGGGCCCGCGACCTCTGGAACCTGTTCCTTCCGAACCCGCGCTTCGGGCCCGGGCTGAGCAACGTCGAGTACGCGCCGCTCTGCGAGCAGATGGGCCGGACGCTGCTCGCGGCCGAGGCGACGAACTGCTCGGCGCCGGACACCGGGAACATGGAGATCCTCGCCGAGTTCGGGACGCCGCTCCAGCAGGAGCAGTTCCTGCGCCCGCTGCTCGACGGCGAGATCCGGTCGTGCTTCGCGATGACCGAGCCGTGGGTGGCGAGCAGCGACGCCACGAACATCCAGAGCCGAATCGAGCGTGACGGCGACCACTACGTGGTCAACGCCCACAAGTGGTGGACCAGCGGCGCGGCCTCGTCACGCTGCAAGGTGGCCGTCCTCATGGGCGTCTCGAACCCCGACGCTGACCCGTACCACCGCCACTCGATGGTGCTCGTCCCGCTCGACGCTCCGGGCGTGAAGATCGTGCGCACCCTGCCCGTGTTCGGCCACGACGCCGGGGGCGGCCACTGCGAGACGCTCTACGAGGACGTGCGGGTGCCCGCCGAGTACCTGCTCGGCGAGGAGGGCGGCGGCTTCGCGATCGCCCAGGCTCGGCTCGGACCCGGCCGGATCCACCACTGCATGCGGGCGATCGGCATGGCCGAGCGCGCCCTCGAGCTGATGTGCGCCCGCGCCCAGCAGCGGGTGGCGTTCGGTCGCCACCTCGCCGACAACAACGTGGTCCAGGAGCGCGTCGCCGAGAGCCGCATCGAGATCGAGCAGGCCCGGCTGCTCACCATGAAGGCGGCCTGGCTCATGGACACGGTCGGGAACAAGGGCGCCCGGTTCGAGATCGCGGCGATCAAGGTGGTGGCGGCGCGGGTAGCGACCACGGTCATCGACCGGGCGATCCAGCTGTTCGGCGGCGCCGGCGTCTCGGACGACTGGCCCCTGGCCCAGCTGTACACGCACGCGCGCACGCTGCACCTCGTCGACGGGCCGGACGAGGTGCACCGCCAGCAGATCGCCCGCCGGGAGCTCCGCCGCTACGAGGCCTTCCGGGTGTGAAGGTCCGCGTCGGCTTCGGGCTCGGGGTCCAGGGCCTGCGCGACGACGGTCGCTTCGGCGAGCTCGTCGACGGGCTCGAGGGGTGCGGCTTCGACTCGCTCTGGCTCTCCGAGCGGGCGGGCGGCGACGCCCCCGACCCGCTCGTCGGGCTGTCCTTCGCCGCCGGCCGCACCCGCCGCCTGAAGCTCGGCACCAGCGTCCAGGTGCTCCCGGGCCGCAACCCCGCGCTCCTCGCCAAGGCCTGGGCCAGCCTGGACCGGCTGTCCGGCGGGCGGGCGCTGCCGGCCTTCGGCCTCGGCAACCCGGTGGCGGCCGAGCACCAGGCCTTCGGCGTGCCGCGCGACGAGCGCGCGGCGCGCTTCGACGAGGCCCTGCCCCTCGTCCGTCGGCTCTGGACCGAGGACCACGTCGACCACGACGGCGTCCACTTCCACTACCGCGACCTGACCGTGCGGCCGAAGCCGGTCCAGCGACCCCTCGACGTCTGGCTCGGTGGCCGGGCCCCGAGCGAGCTGCGCCGATGCGGCCGCCTCGGCGACGGGTGGCTGGCCAGCTTCAGCACGCCCGCCGACTGCAAGGCGGGGCGCCCCGTGATCGAGGACGCCGCCGCGACCGTCGGCCGGGCGATCGACCCCGAGCACTTCGGCGCCATGGTCGTCTACGCCCACGACGAGATCCCGCCGGCGATGCGCGACCGCCTGGCGCGGCTCCGCCCCGAGCTCGACGCCGCCGAGCTGGTGGCGGTCGGCCTGCCGGCCCTGCGGGAGCGCCTCGACGCCTTCGTCGAGGTCGGCTTCTCGAAGCTGGTGCTCGTCGCCCTCGCCGAGCCCGACGACTGGCGCCGCGAGCTCGAGCAGGTCGGCCACGCCGTGCTCGACGTCCAGACCTGACCGTCGGCCGGACCTAGACCTCCACCGCCGGCACGCCGGCGACCTCCTCGGTCACCAGCGGCGATCGAGCGAGCCAGTACGTGCCGACCAGCATGGCGACGATCGCGGCGCCGGCCACCGACCACGCGACGAGCCCGTGCGCGTTCAGGTGCTCGTCGAAGAGCACCACGCCCATGATCGAGGCGAGCACCGGGTTCGTGACCGAGATCGCCGGGAGCGACGCGGCCACGTGCCCGGCCTGGAAGGCGCTCTGGTTGAGCACGAGCCCCACGACCGAGGCCAGCAGCAGCGCGTAGAGCTGCCAGTGCCCGAGGATCGGCAGCACCCGCCCGTTCAGCCGGTCGACCGTTGCCTTCGTGAGCACCGCGGTCAGGCTGTACACGACGCCGGTCGCGATGCCGTAGTACGTGGCCCGCCGCCCGGGCTTCCGAGCGCGCCGGCCGAGCGTCACCAGCACCGTGGTCGCGGCGATCACGGCGGCGGCCGCGATTGCCCACTCGAGGTGCGAGGCGTGGGACGCGGTGCCGGCCGGTGCCCCGACCTCGACGTAGAGCGCGAGGCCGGCGGTGATGAGCACCGCGGGGATCATCTCCCGGCGGGTGACGCGCCGACCGGTTCGGAACGACGCCAACGGGAGCGCGAACAGGAGCCCGCTGGCGAGCAGCGGGCCGACGACCAGCACGGATCCCCGGCCGAGCGCCGCCGCCTCGAGGAGGTAGGCCGCGATGTCGACCCCGATGCCGAGGAGCCAGAGCGGGCGTCGAGCCAGCGCCAGGACGAGCCGCGGCGACAGCGAGAGCTCCTCGGGCTGCTGGGCGGCGACGCGCTGCTGGACGACCGACGCGATCGCGTAGCAGAGACCGGCAAGCAGCGCGAGGACGACCGGCAGCGTCACGGCTCAGACGCTCATCGGTGCCCGCCGGCTCACCAGCCCGTGATCGCGGAGCGGCCCGACCTCGAGGCCGCGGTCACCGAGCTGCTCGGCCAGGGGCGCCAGAGCGCCGAGCGCCGAGCGCCACGAACCGGGGTAGGACTCGCAGTCCGAGTCGTGGAGCAGGACGGTCCCGCCGACGACGTAGCGGCGGAGCACCTCGGCCACCACGGTCTCCGGGGTCGACTCCCGCCGCCAGTCCCGTCCCCAGGTGGTCCACAGCACCGTGGTGAGACCGGCCCGTCGAGCACCGGCGAGCGCCCCAAGTGACAGGACGCCGAAGGGGGGCCGGAACCACACCGGCTCGACGCCGGCCAGGTCGGCGATGGTGTCGGTCGCGCGCCGAATGTCGTCGCGGGCGGCCCGGGGCGTGCGCCGGAGCATGTTCCGATGCTCGTCACCGTGGACGGCGACCTCGTGGCCGGCGGCGGCCACCTCGGCGGCGAGCGACGGCGCCTGGCGGGCCATCGCGCCCAGCATGAAGAAGGTGGCCCGCCAGCCGCGACGGTCCAGCTCGGCGAGGAAGGCCGGGGTCGACGCCGGGTCCGGCCCGTCGTCGAAGGTGAGCGCCACGTGGTCGTCGCGGCCGCGCCCGACCAGGGCCGGCGTCACGCGGACCCCGAACGGGGACACGCCGGCTAGCGCCGGGGCGGCGTGCAGAGCCCCCGCCGCGCCCACGAGGCCCGCCGCGGAGAGCGCGGCGGCGAGCGCTGCGCTCAGCGCAGTCCCTCGAGCGAGCGAACGTGCAGCCGAGCGCGGATCGCCCGGGCGGCGAACCGGTGCAGGCACCGCGCGACCGCCTGCGGGTCCCGGTTCCGACCGTCGAGGATGTACACGGCGCGCCCGTGGATGTGCGGCACCGCCGCCGGCGTGAACGTCATGTTGGCCTGGACGAGGCGCTGCTTGCGCCGGCCGGTCCGGCAGTAGATCTGGTCGAAGCCGTCGATCCGCCGCCCGGGCACGAACTCGTGGACCGACACGCGCGCCCGCGCCGCGATCACGCGCAGCGACTTCGTGCAGTCGTCATGAGCCCGGTTCCAGCGGAGGAACCGACCCTGGCCCCACCCGCCGTTGGCGATGTCGATCCCGTCCGCAGCGAGGGGCGCGAGCTGCCCACCGGTCCGGGAGGCGGTGCGGCCGTCCACGACCACCGTCACCCCGAGGTCGTCGATGGCCTTGACGACCTGTTGGTTTTGGAGCTCGGCGCGGTCGACCCGGACGCCCACAAAGACATCGTGGGTCGCCTTCTTCGGGGGCTGCGCCACGCCGACGCCGAGGGCGGCGACGCCCTGCGCGCCGATGGTCATCGCCAGGTAGAGGCCCGCGATCGACGCCGCCGCGAGCGAGATGCGGCGGCGCACCTTCGGGACCTGGAACGGCACCAGCAGCGCGTCCGCGCGCGTCCCGGCCGCGAGGTCCTCGACGTGGTCGGTCGGGTCCTCGGCGAAGAGCGCCCGACCGGCAGTGACGAGGGCGTCGCGCGCCGGTCCCGGCGTCGTGGCCTCGTCGAGCGCCTCACGCAGCTCGGCGTCGTCGTGCGCGTACCGGCTCACCCCGGAGGTGGCCATGCACTTCGCGTTCTCCTTGCCGTGGCCGGCGATCGGTTGGAAGCTCACCACCGGGATCCCGGCCGCGAACGCCTCCATCGCGGTCAGCCCGCCCGCGTTCTCGACGAGGGCGTCGGACGCGGCCATCAGCGCCGGCATCTCGTCGGTCCAGCCGACCACGGTGCCGCCCAAGCCCTCGGCGATGAGGGCCGAGCGCAGCTTCTCGTCCCGCCCGCACACGGTGATGGGGTGGTAGGGGCCGCTGCGCGCGATGGCGTCGACGGTCGTGGGTACGTCGCCGACCCCCCAGGAGCCGGCCACGACCAGCACGGCGCGCTCGTCGTCGTCGATCCCCAGTCGCCGCCGCATCTCCTGGCGCGTCGTCGGGCGCGCGGCCGGCGGTTCCCGGAAGCGGTCCCCGACCAGCGGACCCGAGGCGTGGTTGCCGCGGCCGCCTCGCTTGGCCGCCGTCTGGGCCGAGATCGGGCTCACGGCGAGGTGGAGGTCGACGCCCGGGTGGACCCAGAGCGGGTGGACGGCGAAGTCGGTGAGGTAGGTCGCCACCGGCACCCGCAGCCAGCCCTTCTTGCGCATCCGGCCCAGGACGAGCGAGGCGAGGGGATAGGTGGAGACGATGGCGTCCGGCCGGCAGCGCAGGAGCTCCCGATGGAGGGAGCGGCGCGTCACCAGGCTCATGAGCCGCACGATCGGGCCCCAGAGCACCGGGGCGCCGACGCCGAGCGCCTTGTACGTAAGGTCGTAGGTCCACGGCAGCACCCGCAGCTGGAACAGGTACGTCCAGCGCACGAACCCGCCCAGTTTGAGCGGAATCAGCTGCAGGTAGTCGATGACTCGGACGTCGTGACCGCGGGCCACCAAGCGGCGCTCGAGCTCCCGCGCGGCACCGTCGTGGCCTGCCCCCATCGACGCCGAGACGACTAGGACCCCTCGACGCACAAAGCCCCAGGTTAGTCGGCGAGGTCCCAGATTCGGCCTGCCCCCGTGCTTTGGGGCCGGCAGGGCGCCCCCCGCCACGCCTGCAGCCGGGGAACCGGGCCGCCGCGCCGGCTTGTACGGCCGCCCCCGGTCACGCCGATGATCGGGGTCGGCGGGGACCGACGGCTACCCTCCGAGGTCGGACGCCGCCCGAAACTGTCCGGGCGCTCGCCCTCCCGTTCCTCGCGGCGGGCGAACGTGAAGCTGTGGGCAGCCGATCCGGCCGACCGTGATGGAGGGGACGATCAACTCGGCGTACGACACCGACTTCGACCCGGAGTCCCCGAACGACGCCCGCGCCGTGGCGCTGCGGCTGGTCGGTGGCAACAAGCGGGTCCTCGAGTTCGGATGCGCGACCGGACGGGTCACGAGGGCGCTCGTCGACCGCGGCTGTCGCGTCACCGGCATCGAGCTGGACACCGACGCCGCGGAGCAGGCGCGCACCCACGCCGACGAGGTCGTCGTCCTCGACCTGGACTATGACGAGTTCGAGGCAAAGCTGTCGGGACAGCAGTGGGAGGTCGCGCTCTTCGGCGACGTGCTCGAGCACCTGCGAGACCCGTTGCACGTCCTGCGGGCGACCCGGCAGCTGCTCGACCGTCAGGGCACGCTCGTGCTCTCGATCCCCAACGTCGCGTACGCGGATGTCCGGCTGGCGCTGCTGAACGGTCAGTTCCCCTACGGGCCGTATGGCCTCCTCGACCGGACCCATCTGCGGTTCTTCACGCGGGAGACGATCACCCGACTGCTCGACGACGCCGGCTTCGTCGCCGTGGACGTCCACCGAATCATCATGCCGGCGTTCACCTCGGAGCTCGGCCTTCGGAGGGACAGCTTCCCCGCGGCCGTGGTCGACGCGGTCCTGGCCGACCCCGAGGCCGAGGTCTACCAGTACGTGGTTCGCGCCGTGATCGACAGTGGCGACGTCGTGGTTCGCGACCTGGCGGAACGCTGCCAGCGGCTCGAGCAGGAGCTGTGGGCGGCGCGGACCCGCTACGAGGTCGAACGACTGGAGCTCGACGCCGAGCTCCGCGCGATCAAGAACGGGCGCCTGATGCGCTACTCCGCGCCGTTGCGCACCCTGCGGAACCGGCTGCGCCGCTCGCCGTAGTCTGAACAACATGCGCGAGGGTCCAGAGCCGAAGCGGCCGCTGCTGCTCGCGTTCTACCTCCCGCAGTTCCACCCGGTGCCCGAGAACGACGCCTGGTGGGGACGCGGGTTCACCGAGTGGACCAACGTCGTCCGGGCTCGGCCGCTCTTCGAGGGCCACTACCAGCCACACCTTCCCGGTGAGCTCGGGTTCTACGACCTGCGGCTCCCGGAGGTGCGCGAGCAGCAGGCTGCGCTCGCCCGTGACCACGGGATCGACGGCTTCTGCTACTACCACTACTGGTTCGGTGCGGGTCGACGGACCCTCGAGCGGCCGTTCCACGAGGTGCTCCGCACCGGAAGCCCCGACTTCCCCTTCTGCCTGGCGTGGGCGAACGAGAACTGGACCCGCGAGTGGGACGCCGGCGACCGCTCGGTCCTCATGCCGCAGCAGTACTCGGACGAGGACGACGAGGCCCACGGCCGCTTCCTCATGGAGGCCTTCGCCGACCGGCGGTACATCAAGGTCGACGGGCGGCCCCTGTTCCTCGTCTATCGCGTCCAGAAGCTGCCGGACCCCAAGAAGACGTTCGGCCGCTGGCGCCAGATGGCTCGTGACCACGGGTTCCCGGACCTCTACCTCATCCGGTTCGAGACCCACGGCGACTTCCGAGACCCAGCGACGTTCGGCTGCGATGCCTCGGCGGAGTTCTTGCCGCACGGCGTCTTCGAGGTCTTGGCACCGATGCTGCCCCCCGGGTGCAACCCGGGGAACGCGGTGTTCTCGTACGACGACGTCGCCCGGCACTTCGCGACCCGCGATCCGGTGTCCTGGGTCCGCCACCCGTGCGTGCTGCCAGGCTGGGACAACTCGCCCCGTCAGCCGGACGGCAAGGTGGTGGCGATCACCGGCACCTCGGTGGCGACCTACGACTGGTGGCTGCGCCGGGCCATCGAGCGCGCCGAGACGGAGCACCCCGACCAGCCGATCGTGTTCCTGAACGCGTGGAACGAGTGGGCCGAGGGCGCCCACCTCGAGCCCGACGAGCGCAACGGGCGCGCGTACCTCGAGGCCACCCTCGGCGCGCTGGCCTGGCGCGGCTACGCGCCTCGGTCGGGGATCTCAGGACCGCCGGTGTCGCCGGCCTCGGCCGAAGAACGGTACCGGGAGCTCTACGACCAGTACGTGGTGCTGCAGCGAGAGCACACCGCCTTCTTGCAGACGATGGAGCGCCGCGTCACGCAAGCGGTCGAGCCGCTGGAGCGAGAGCTCGCACAGGCTCGTCACGACGCGGCTCGACTCGCGGGCCTCGTGGGGGAGCTCCGCGAGGCCTCAAGCGCAACGGCCGGCCCCGATCGGCTGCGAACGCGCCTGGCCCGCCTCCGCGTCAGCCTGGGCAGCGGCGACCGGTCCGGCCCGGACGGGTAGTCGGTCAGTTTGAAATCGGGGGTAGAACGAGACGGCGGGCTACTTCCCGAGTTGCGGCGTGAGGCCGTCGACGTCCATCTCGAAGTACTCGTTGTCGGCGAACGGTCCGACCGCACCCTCGACGACCTCGCGCACCGCCGGCACTGATGCGCCTTCCCAGATACAGATGCCGAGCTTGTGATCGGGTGTGGCCGCGTGGACTGGCAACGCGACGCTCGTAGGAAGTCCCGCCTCGAGCGCTTTGGCCTCAGCGGCCTGGAAACCCTCGGGGTCATGGATTCGATGAATGACGGTCACGAACATCGGGTCCTCAATCGATTCGTCGGATCTGCCGCCGGAGCGCGACCCCACGGTGCTTAGCACGCCGGACACACGGTGCGCCCCCTCGTCCAGCAGCTCCGCAACCCGGATGAGAGACCGGGGTCGCCCGTTACGCTCCCCGTGGACGACTGGGTGGGCGAGTTCGTTTTCGATCTTGCGGTTGAACGCAAGATCGGCCAGCGCCGAACCGGCAAACCGACCCACTACTTCCCGGACGAGAACGGCGGTGGGTCGCCGACCGACGAGGGATAGCCACGACCCGGCGCCAGCCCGGGCCACGGCCGGCGACAGCCGAGCGCTCAGGGTCGGCCCACCGCTCGACCGCTAGCCTCACCGGGATGCTCGAGGACACCGGCGAGCGCTACATCCCGGATCCGGCCGATGCGCACTACGAGCATCCGCACCGGTACCTGTCGGCTCGGCGCTTCGCGACCGGCCGTCGGGTCGTGGACCTGGCGAGCGGTGAGGGCTACGGCGCCTCGTGGCTGGCCGACGTGGCCGCGTCCGTCGTCGGGCTCGACATCGCCGACGACGCGGTGCGGCACGCCACCGCCCGCTACGTCGGCCAGCACCCGAACCTCCGCTTCGCACGGGCGGTGGTCGAGCGGCTGCCGATCGCGGACGGCTCCGTCGAGCTCGTCACCTGCTTCGAGGCGATCGAGCACGTCCACGACCCGAAGACGGTGACGGATGAGATCGCGCGGGTTCTCGCCCCGGGCGGCGTCGCCATCATCTCCACTCCGAACAAGCGGGTGCACACCGACGAGAAGGGAATCCGAAACCCGTTCCACTTCAGCGAGATGTACCTGCCGGAGTTCGACGCCCTCCTGCGCTCGTCGTTCGAGACCGTGGCCATGGTCGGTCAACGCACCATCGCGGCCTCGTGGATCTGGCCGCTCGACCGGCAGGACAAGGAACGGTCGGAGTTCCTCGTCGCGCCGGAGCTGCGCGGCCTGCCGAGGACCGATGCCGCCCTCGAGCCCATGTACGCCGTCGCCTATTGCGCCAACGGTCGGACCGACCTCCCGAACGAGCTGGCCGAGACGAGCCTGTTCCTCGACCGCGAGCTCACCCTCCTCGGGTACTACGACCGTGCCGCGGCAGCGGTCCGGGGGATGCACGCGCTGCGGGAATCGGTGGCTCGTGCCGACCAGCGGGTCGCGCGGGCCGAAGCGGAGCTGGCGGCGGTCCACGCCTCGAAGGTCATGCGCTACACCAGCGGCCTTCGCCGCGTCTACGGCACGCTGCGTCGGCGCTTCCTCCGGGGCTGACCGACCGGCGCACCGGAGCGGGCGCGGCTGGTCGAGCTGGCGTCAGCCGATCGTGGCGCTCGGGTCGGCGTTGAGCGAGCCGCCGAGGCTCACGAATCCGGGAGCCCAGGACCCGCTGGCGAAGTGCTGGTACCAGAGCGCGGTGTCGGAACCGGCCGCGAACACCCAGACGGACCCCGCCGCATCCGACAGCAGCGCCGGCGTCGAGCCGACGTACCCGCCGAGGGTCTGGTACCCGGACATCCAGTTGCCGTTCGTCTCGTGCTGGTACCAGAACGCGTTGTCCGCACCCCGGATGAAGACCCACACGGACGCGGGTCCGTCCGAGACCGCCGTGGGCCCGGGCAGGGCGGCGATGTACGGCCCCAACGTCTGGTAGCCGGCGGCCCACGTGCCGCTGGTCTCGTGCTGGTACCAGAGCCCGTTGTCCGCGCCGCGGACGAACACCCACACCCCGGTCCCGTCGGCCACCGGTGAGGGAGGCGAGGCCAGGTAGCCGCCCTCCGTGAGCCACCCTGGAAGCCACGTGCCGCTGGTCTCGTGCTGGAGCCACAGCGCGTGGTCAGCACCCTGCGCGAAGACCCACACCGAGTGCGCGGCGTCGGCCACCGCGACCGGCGGCGTCGCCAGGTACCCGCCCTCGGTCTGCCAGCTCGACGACCACGTGCCGCTCGTCTCGTGCTTCCACCAGAGCGCGTTGTCGCCGCCGCGGACGAGAACCCACACCGAGCCCGATGCGTCGGACACGGCGGTCGGCGGACTGGTGATGTACCCGCCGAGGCTCTGCCAGCCCGACCAGACGCCGCCGGCGTAGTGCTGCCACCAGACCGCGTTGTCCGCGCCCTTGATGAACGCCGACATCCCGGAGCCGTCGTTCACCGTCGTCGGGCCGCTGGCCAGATAGGGGCCCTGGCTCTGGTAGCCGGCGAACGCGCTGCCGATCCCGTGCTGGGACCACATGGCGTTGTCGGTCTGCCGCACGAAGACCGAGATCCCGAGCTGCGGCGTGGCGGACTGCTCCGCGGAGCGGACCTCGCTGACGGAGTTCACGCCCGACACTTGGTAGTAGTACGTCGTGCCGTTCGTGAGGTTGTTGTTGTCGTAGGTCGTCGTCGGCGGGCTGACGGTCGCAATCGGGACGGCGCCTTCCCCGCCGGGGCTCGTCCCCCGGTAGACCCTGAAGCTGGTGGCCGTGCCCCCGGTCGGCACCCACGACAGGTGGACGGTGGCGTCCCGGGCGGTGACGGTGAGCGTCGGTGGGCCCGGCGGTCCGGGGGTGATCGTCTGCTCGGTCGAGCGCGTCTCGTCGACCACGTTTTGGGCGCTGACTTGATAGAAGTACGGAGTCTCGTTGACGGCCGTGTTGTCGTCGTACGTCGTCGAGCCCGGCCCGACCGAGTTGAGGAAGGTCTCGCCGCCGCTCGACGTGCCGCGATAGATCCTGTACGCGGTGAGCGGGTTCCCACCGTCGCTGGCCGGTGCGGTCCACGACAGGTGCACGACGCTGTTGCCACCCGTGAGCGTCAGCGCGGTCGGGGCGCCCGGGCCGGTGTAGTCCAGGAGGTTGGGGCTGCCGGCGCCGGGGTTCACCACGTGGTTGGCGGTGGCGGTGCCTTGCAGGGCCGTCTTCACTTGCGCCGGCGTGGCGGCGGCGTGGCCGCTGAGGTAGAGGGCGGCGGTGCCGGCGACGAGCGGGGTCGACATCGACGTCCCGCTGAGGACGTGCGTGTCGGTGTCGCTGCCGTTGTAGTCCGAGAGGACGTTGGTGCCGGGCGCGAACATCGTCACGCAGCTCCCGATGTTCGAGAACGCCGCTCGGGTGTCGGTGTTGTCGGTCGCCGCCACGACCAGGGCCCCCGACACGTCGGCCGGTGACTTCGTGCACGCGTCGGCGCCGCTGTTGTTGCCGGACGCGATGGCGTAGGTGATGCCCGAGTTGATGGACGCGGTGACGGCGTCGTCGAGCGGCTGGTACTGGTTGCCCCCGAGGCTCATGTTGGCGACCGCGGGGTGGACCGCGTGGGCGGTGACCCAGTCCACGCCGCTGATCACGCCGGAGTCGGCGCCCGACCCGGTGCAGTCGAGGACCCGAACCTTGACCAGCGTGATCGACTTCGCCACGCCGTAGGTGCTGCCCCCGAGCGTGCCGCTCACGTGGGTGCCGTGGCCGGCGCAGTCCCCGCCGTTCGTCAAGTCCTGCCCGTCGGCCACGAAGTTGTTGCCGTAGATAGCTCGGCCGCCGAAGTCCTGGTGCGTGAGCCGGATGCCGGTGTCGATGATGTAGGCGTGGACGCCGGATCCGGTCGCCCCGTAGGTGTACGCGCCGTCGAGCGGGAGGCTGTGCTGGTCGATCCGATCGATGTTCGGCTGGGCCGGGTTCTCGATGGTGGTCGCGTGCGCGACGCCGTCCTGGGTCACTGAGGCGACGCTCGGATCGGCGGCCATCGCGGCCGCCTGGCCGGCCGTCATGCGGGCGGCGAACCCGTGGACGGCGTGGCTGTAGACGGCGAACACGGAGCCGCCGTGCTCGCGTGTCAGCGTGGTGCTGTTCCCGACCGGGTCGAACCAGGCGGGACCACGCAAGGTCACGACGTACTGGCCCGGGATGGGCTCGGCCACGGTGCGGACGTGGGTGCGGCTCACGGGGACGGAGCGACTGCTCGCGCCGGCGGGCGTGCCAGCGCATAGGACGAGCGTCGCCGCGACGACCGCCGTGAGACCCCTCAGGGCGCTCATGCCTCTCCGTTCTCGGCGCCTCGGGGCCAGCAGTTTATGGGTTCATCCGTGCCGGCCCGCGCCACCCTGGGATCCCCATCCCCCGGCCGCACCCCGCCGTCGGGTCGCTAGTAGTGCTCGAGCGTGAAATCAGCCTCGGAGGTCGAGCGCAGATGCCGCTGCGTGAAGCGGCTCGCCGCGCAGGCCACGGGCGCCGGGGTCACGATGCGTTCGATGCGACCCGTGAACCTGGCGCGGGCGTCGGCGGGACGCTCGCCGCCGTGGTTCAGCAGGTTCTTGCCGATCTGCAGGTAGCCGCGGTGGGGTCGGAAGAAGTCGATGGTGGTGCTCAGCACACCGAAACTCCCGACCTGCGCGCTCGCCTCCCCGGTGATCGGGTCCATGACGAGTCGGAGGTCGGTTGGTGTCCCGGGCCGAATTGGGAACGGCACGCTGCGAGCGACGATGTCGTGGCGGTGATCTTTCGGCGCGATGAGGCCGCCTTCGAACTGCGTGACGCGGTGCTCGAGCACGACACGCGCCTGGTTCCCCGGCAGGTACTCCAACAGCATGACGTCGATGGCGAAGACCGAGAGCGTCCGTCGGACGATGAGCGGTGCCTTCGTGCCGACTGGTTCGGCGCTCGGCGTCACCCGAAGTTGCAGCTCCCCGGTGTTCCAGGTTCGGTCCACCGCCCGCCAACGCTGCCCGTCGTAGCGGTAGAGGCCCTCGCAGTCGCCGACCTCCCAGAGGTCGCCGGGCCGCACCCCGTAGTTGACGTCCCGGACGAGGCGGTACGTCGAGTTCACGCGGCGGACCTCGGCGCCCGGAGGGTGCGTGCCCGGGCTGTCGGCTCGCTCGAGCGACCACTGGCCCACCGGGTCGGTGACCGGGTGGATGGACGGGCTCTGCGCCGTGACCGGGTGCGGCGCGAGTCGCTGGAAGGCCCAGATGGTCTCCCAGACGCCCTGGAGATCCACGTCCACTGCGCCCACACCCCGATAGGCGGGCCCGCTGCCGATGGTGCGCAGGTTCGGGTCGAGGTACCACCAGGTCGTCACGCCTCGGGTGTAGAAGCTGTGGCTGGCTTGGTAGGCGTACGCGCCCTGGGCGCTGAGGACGACCACGAGTGCGACGCCCGAACCGACCGCGAGCACGCGACGGAGCCTCGGCAGGCCGACGGCGCGGATGACGACCGCGGCCCCGAGCCCGGTGACGCCGACCACATACAGCGGAACGAAGAACGACATCCACTTCCACTGCTGGTACGAGGCACCGAGCACCTGGAAGACCACCCCGTAGACGACGAGTGGGACGATCGCGGCAGCCGCTCCCAGCGACGCCCGCCAGCGCTCGTCCCGCGCCGTCGTCAGCGCCGCCAGACCGCACACGACGAGCACGATCGCTCCCCCGCCGATCAGGACGTTGGTCGTGGGTGACGTGTTCGTGAGCACCGGCTGGAAGCCGAGCAGGCCGATCGGGCCGATCGCTTGGAGCACCGAGCCGGCCTGGGCCTCCGAGGTCTTCGACGCGTAGCTGAAGGAGTAGATGAACTGGGCCGGCAGCGCGACCGCGGCGGCGGCGACCACGCCGCTACCCGCGGCGACGACGGCGCCGAACCGGCGGTACCAGCGTCGGCCCCAGGTCGAGGCCAGGGCGACCGAACCGATGACGGGCGGGGCGAGGATCGCCATGTGCGGATACGTCATGAGCAGCACCGCGTACGCGAACGCGCCGATCGCGGCGGCACGCAGGACGGTCGACCGGGACGGCTCCCGAGCCGCCGCGATCAGCACCACGATGAGCGCGGCTGCGGCAGGGATGGCGATGAGCTCCGAGAGTGGGTAGAGACCGACGATGTAGACGAACAACGCCGTGCTGACACCCGTGAGGCCCACGAGCGCGGCGACGAGCGGGCGGTCGGGCAGCACCACGCGACCGAGATCCCGCAGCACCAACGCGAGCAGGGTGACGGCGACCAACGCGATCGGCAGCATGACCCGGGGCGTCGGGATGTGCAGCCACGCCGGGACCGCACCCGGGAGCACGAAGGCGCCGGGAACGGTGGCCATGGCGAAGTGGGACAGGTCGAAGCCCAGCACCGTTCCCGGCCCGCTGAGTCCGTGGAGGCGCAGATGGTCCCCGACGAGCGCGTAGTTCGGCAGGTCGGGGTACAGGAACTCGCCGGTGGTCGCCGTCCCGCGCCGAAACACGTTCGCGTGTTGGCCCACGAAGACCGCGGCGGTGCCCACGACGACGACTGCCGTCGACCCGATCTCGGACCAGCGGACGGCGGGCCGCCGCTGCCGCCACGGGCGCCGCCACAGCGCGGTGACCACCGTCGCGAACGCGCCCACCGGCAGCGTGATCCAGGCGATCGTCGCCAGGGTCGCGTTGGCGAGCCCGTACCACGCAACGGCCTGGAGGACCCCGAGCCCGACGATCGGAGCCCCCGCGGCAGCCGACAGGTGCAGACGGTGACCGCCGAGGATCGTCCAGAGCGGCCACCCGATGACAAACAGCGCCGCGTAGGTTGCCGCGGCT
>DASZJD010000106.1 GCA_035948415.1 Acidimicrobiia bacterium
CGAGCACCTGCCCCGTACCAGTAGTGAGGACCCGATGCTCCCCCGCCTGACCCGGATCGCCGCGCTCGCAGCGGCCGCGACCGCGGTGTCTGGATGTGCGCTCTCGTCGGTACCGGGGTCGGGGCCTCCGGGAGGCTCCACCACGCGACCCGCCTTGCCGGCCGTGGCTGCAGGATGGGGTCGAGGTCGGCGGCGTCGCCCGGCGGGGTGACCGCCGGAGGGCCTGAGCCCTCAGCGCGGGCGGTAGGTCGGACGCGGCGAGTGGTGGTCACCGACGCGTGCTCACGCACCGTCGAGGTAGGCGCGGAGGCGCTGCGAGCGGGTCGGGTGCCGCAGCTTGGCGAGGGTCTTCGACTCGATCTGGCGGATGCGCTCTCGGGTCACCTTGAAGCGACGGCCGACCTCCTCGAGCGTATGAGGCTGGCCGTCGTCCAGGCCGAAGCGGAGCCGCATGATCTCGCGCTCGCGCTCGTTGAGCTCCTCGAGGGCCCGGGTGATCTCCTCCCGCAGGCCTCGCTGCTCGGCCTCCTCGGTGGGCTCGGGCGCGGTCGAGTCGGGGACGAAGTCTCCGAGGGAGCTGTCGTCCTCCTCCCCGACCGGCGTCTCGAGCGACAGCGGCTCCTGGGAGATCCGCTGGATCTCGCGCACCTTGTCGGAGGTGAGGTCGACCTTGCGGGCGATCTCCTCGACCGTCGGCTCTCGTCCGAGCTCCTGCAGCATCTGGCGTTGCACCCGCAGCACCTTGTTCATCGTCTCGACCATGTGCACGGGGATGCGGATGGTGCGCGCCTGGTCGGCGATGGCCCGGGTGATGGCCTGACGGATCCACCAGGTCGCGTAGGTGGAGAACTTGAACCCCTTCGTGTAGTCGAACTTCTCGACTGCCCGCATCAGGCCCAGGTTCCCCTCCTGGACCAGGTCCAGGAGCGCCATGCCCCGCCCGACGTAGCGCTTGGCGATCGAGACGACGAGGCGAAGGTTCGCCTCGGTGAGCTGCTGCTTGGCGAGCTCGCCGTCCTCGACGTTCGCCAGCTCGCTGGTCCCCTGCTCGGGGCTCATGGCCGCGTTCAGCTCGAGGCGCTCCCCCGCCAGCACGCCGGCCTCGATGCGGCGAGCGAGGTTCACCTCCTGCGCCGCCGTGAGGAGCGGCACCTTGCCGATGTCCTTCAGGTACATCCGGACCGGATCGAAGCTCCCGGTCTCGCCGGTCCGGTCGCCGCGGGCGGCCGGCTCGTCGAACACGGACGCGACGTCCCGCCGGGGTCGAGCGGCGCGGGGCGCGGCGACCTCGCCGGGCCGGGTGACGGTCGTCGAGCGGCTCGGCTCGGCGCGCCGGGTCCGGTGTGCGGCGTCGTCGCGCCGCCGCGCGTCCTCGAGCTCGAGCTCCTCGGTGATCTCGTCCTGGATCGCGATCCCACGGGCCTCGATCCGCTGGTAGATCTCGGCCAGCTCGGCCGTCTCGGGCTCGAGGGTGTGCAAGGCCGCGAAGATCTCGCCCGAGGTGAGCGAGCTGCGCTCGCGGCCGCGGGTGACGAGCTCGTCCAGGATCGGGTCGAGCGCGCCGGGGTCGATACGGGAAGGTGCCGGCTCGGGCTCCGTCACGCTCCGGGGCTCCCGCGATCGAGCACGATCCACTGTAGCAACCGACGTGCCGAATCCTGGGCGCGCGGCCACTCGCCGACCTCACGCGCGTGCGCCAGCTCGTCGAGATCGTGCTTCACGCTCGTGGCGCGCTCGTCACCGTCGGGCAGGATCTCGACCAGCCTCCGCTGGGCGACGGGCTCGACGGCGTACGCGATCAGCCGGGCGCGCAGCGTCTCGGGCTCGCCGTCGTCCGTCGCCGGCTCTTCCACCGCGAGCCGTTCGAGGAGGCGACGCAGCTCGGGATCGGTGCCGGCGAGCGCGTCGTCGAACGAGGCGGTGGTCGCGAGCCGGTGGTAGGCGGCGCGGGCCGCAGGGTCCTGGAAGAACACCTCGTCGAGCCAGTCGGAGACGAGCTCGGGCTCGTGGATCGCCCACCGCAACAGGTCGAGCTCCCGCCGGTCGACGTCCGCCCGGCGCGGCGGTCGCTCGGTGTCGCCGGCTGCAGGCTCGCGGCCGCGTCGCGGCGCTCGACCGGCGTGGCGCACCTCCTCGCGGAGCCGGTCAGCGTCGATGTCGAGGGCGCCGGCGAGCTGCATGACGTACTGGTCGCGAACCAGGGCGTTCGGGTGCTCGGCGATGATCGCGGCCGCGGCGCTCGCGGCCCGGGCCCGACCCTCGATCGTGCTGCGGTCAGCGCCGGTGACGGCACGGCCGACTCGGAACTGGAGGAAGGGCTCCGCCCGCTCGACGGCGGCGAGCAGGCGGGCGGGGTCGTGCTGGAACAGCGCGCCGGGATCCTCGCCCGGCGGGAGATCGGCGACCCGGACCTCGATCTCGTACTCCCGCTCCCAGCGGTACCAGCGCTCGGCGGCGCCCTGGCCGGCGGCGTCGGCGTCGTAGGCGAGCACGACCCGGCGGGCGAGGTTCTTCAGGACCTGGAAGTGCTCGTCCGCCAGCGCGGTGCCGCAGGTGGCGACGGCGTGGGGCGCCCCGGCCAGCACCAGTCCCATGACGTCGGTGTAGCCCTCGCAGATCACGACCTCGCCGCGCGCCACGATCTCGCCCTTCGCCCAGTTGAGCCCGTAGAGCAGCCGGCTCTTCTGGTAGATCGGCGTCTCGGGCGAGTTCCTGTACTTCGGCTGCTCGTCGCCGAGGGCGCGACCGCCGAAGCCGGCGGGCTCCCCGCGGGCGTCGAAGATCGGGAACAGCAGCCGGCTCCGGAACTGGTCCTGCAGCCGGTTGGCCCGGTTCACAAAGGCGAGGCCGGCCCCGACCAGGTCGTCCCGGGAGTAGCCGCGCTGCTGGAGGTGACGACTCAGCACGTCCCACCCCTCGGGCGCCCACCCGAGCCGGAAGCGGCGCGCCGCGTCGCCGTCGAACCCGCGCCCGCGCAGGTACTTCCGCGCCGTCCCGCCCTCGGGCGCGTCGATGAGGAGGCGGTGGTAGTAGTCGACGGCGGCGCCGACCGCCTCGGTCAGCCGGGTCTTGCGGGACTTGTCCTGGGCGGCGCGGCGGTCGTCGTAGCGCAGGGTGATGCCGGCCCGCTGGGCGAGCCGCTCGACGGCTTCGACGAAGTCGAGGTGCTCGACCTCGCGCACGAAGGTGATGGCGTCCCCCGACCGCTGGCAGCCGAAGCAGTAGAAGAGGCCCATCGCGGGGTTGATCGAGAACGACGGCGTCCGCTCCTGGTGGAACGGGCAGAGCCCCATCCACCGCTGTCCGACCCGCTTCAGCGCCACGTGCTCGCTCGCCACCGCGACGAGGTCGGTGGTCTCGCGGACCCGCGCGACGTCCTCGTCGAGGATCCCCATCACGGCTCAGGTTACGGCCCGACCGAGCCGGGCCGGAGCGCTCAGACGCCTCGCGGCAGGTCCTCCGGGCGCCAGCCGAGCAGCTCGACGCCGAGGCCAAGGGCGTATCGGTCGGTCATGCCGCTGACGTGCCGGACCGCGAGCGCGGTTGCCTCGGCCGAGCCGGGGTGAAGGTCCGCCGCGTCCGGCTCGGCGAGCAGCCGGGGCGCGTCGGCGAAGCGCTCAACGAGCCCCCGGAGCAGGCGCACGACGCGTTCGGCCTGCTGGCGGGCGGCGGGTCGCAGGTAGATCCGCTCGAAGTTGAAGTCGCGGAAGGCGAGGAGCGCTGACGCCGCCGGCTGGGTCATGCCGACGTGCCCGGTGGCATCGATGGCGTCGAGGACGGCGAGCACGAAGGTGCCGATCTGCTCGGAGCGGCGGGTCCCGGCGACGGCCGCGACCTCGGCCGGCAGGTCGCTCGGCGTCAGGATCCCGGCCCGCACCGCGTCCTCGAAGTCGTGGCAGACGTAGGCGATGCGGTCGGCCCAGGCGACGACCTCGCCCTCGGGGGTGGCGGGCGGCGGGCGCCGCCACGAGTGGTTCCGCACGCCGTCGAGCGTCTCGCGGCACAGGTTCAGCGGGGCCAGGGTGACGTCGGCGCCGTAGACGGCGTGGTCGTAGCCGGTGTGCGGGAGGAAGGGGGAGAACGCCTGCTCCGACGCGTGACCGGCGGGACCGTGCCCGCAGTCGTGGGCGAGCGCGATCGCCTCGGTGAGCGGCAGGCAGAGGTCGACGGCCCGGGCGATGCCGGTCGCGACCTGCGCCACCTCGACCGCGTGGGTCAGCCGGGTGCGGAGGTGGTCGTCCTCCGGGGCGATGAAGACCTGGCACTTGCCGGCCAGCCGGCGCCACGGGCGGGAGTGCTTCACCCGGTCGAGGTCCCGCTCGAAGCACAGCCGGTAGGGGTCGGGCGCCTCGGGTCGGGCCCGGACCCCGGCACCGATTGGGCGGGTGGCCCCGGGAGCGAGGGTGGAGTCGAGGTCGGCCTCGCGGTCCGGGCGCAGCCGGGCGACACGACCGACCCGGGCTCGAGCGCCCTCGTGGGCCAGCGCGACGGCGGCGACCGGTTCGGGCTCCTCGTCGAGGATCGGGCGGGTCAGGTGCACGCGACGAGGGTATCGGCCGGGTGCGACGCCGGGTCGTGGGTCAGTTTGCGTGTCGTAGCCCACGAATACCTGATCGTCGCGTGAGCCGTCGGTCCCTCGGTAGGAGGGAGCGTGAAACTGCCTTCGGGCTGCCGACGTAAAGCCGAATGTACGCGGAGGGTCGAAATCTGACCCACTACCCGTACGTGACCGTGGCGCGCGCGACGGGGTCGGGCTGCCCGTCGCTCACGCCGTGGTCGCGGGCCCGGGCGCGTCGAGGGCGGCGTGAGCGGCGGCGAGGCGGGCCAGCGGGACCCGGTACGGGGAGCACGACACGTAGTCGAGGCCGACCTGGTGGAAGAAGGCCACCGAGGCCGGATCGCCGCCGTGCTCGCCGCAGATCCCGAGCTTGAGGTCCGGGCGCGTGGCGCGGCCGCGCTCGACCGCCAGGCGGACGAGCGCGCCGACGCCCGGGACGTCGATGGTCTCGAAGGGGTTGGCGTCGAGGAGATGGAGCTCGAGGTAGCGGGGCATGAACCGGCCCTCGACGTCGTCGCGGGAGAACCCGAACGTCATCTGGGTCAGGTCGTTCGTGCCGAACGAGAAGAACTCGGCGACCTCGGCGATCTCGTCGGCGACGAGCGCGGCCCGGGGGGTCTCCACCATCGTCCCGACCAGGTACTCGATCCCGCCGACGCCGTAGGTCGCCGTCGCGGTCTCTTCGGCGACCTCGCGCACCCACGACACCGCGAGGGCGAGCTCGGGCTCGGTCACCGACAGCGGGATCATGACCTCGACCCGGGGGTCGCCGCCGGCGACCTTGCGCTCCATCGCCGCCTCGAGCAGGGCCCGAACCTGGGTCCGGTACAGCCCCGGCTTCAGGACGCCGAGGCGGACGCCGCGGGTGCCGAGCATCGGGTTCGCCTCGCGCCACTGCTCGGCGGCGTGCAGGAGCTGCCGCCCGGCGTCGTCGAGCTGGCCGCGGGCCTCACGGACGAGGAGCTCCTCGACGTCGGGCAGGAACTCGTGGAGCGGCGGGTCGAGGAGCCGCACGGTCACGGGCAGGCCGTCCATCGCCTCGAGGATCCCGACGAAGTCGTCGCGCTGCAGGCGCTCGAGCTCCTCGAGCGCGGCCTGCTCCTCCTGCTCGTCGGCGGCGAGGATGAAGCGCTGCACGATCGGCAGCCGCGGGCCGAGGAACATGTGCTCGGTGCGACATAGGCCGATGCCCTCCGCGCCGAAGCGACGCGCGACCTCGGCGTCGTGGGGCAGGTCGGCGTTCGTCCGCACGCCGAGGCGGCGGAACTCGTCGGCCCAGGCGAGGATGGTGTCGAACGGGCCCGTCGGCTCGGGCGTGACGACCGGCACCGCGCCGACCACGACCTCGCCGGTGGTGCCGTTGATAGAGAGGACGTCGCCGGCTCGGACGACGACGTCGCCGACCCGCACCTCGCCGCGTTCGACCTGGATGTCGAGGGCGGCGGCGCCGCACACGGCCGGCTTGCCCATGCCCCGGGCGACCACGGCGGCGTGGCTGACGAGGCCGCCGCGGCTGGTGAGGATCCCCTCGGCCGCGATCATGCCGTGCAGGTCGTCGGGCGACGTCTCGGGCCGGACCAGGATGACCCGCTCCCCCCGCGCGCGCTGGGCCTCGGCGTCGTCGGCGGTGAAGCAGGCCTTGCCGACGGCGGCGCCGGGCGACGCGTTCAGGCCCTTCGTGAGCGGCTCGTACCGGGCGTGGGGGTCGAACTGCGGGTGGAGGAGCTGGTCGAGCTGCGCCGGCTGGACCCGCAGCACGGCCCGCCGACGGTCGATGAGCCCCTCCTGCTCCATCTCGACGGCCATGCGGAGCGCCGCCGCCGCGGTGCGCTTCCCGACCCGGGTCTGGAGGAGGAAGAGCCGACCCTGCTCGATCGTGAACTCGATGTCACACATGTCGCGGTAGTGCCGCTCCAGACGCTCCATGACCTCGATGAGCTGGCGGTGCGGGCCCGGGAAGTGCTCGCGCATCGCATCGAGCGGCTCGGTGACGCGGATGCCGGCGACGACGTCCTCGCCCTGGGCGTTGCGCAGGAAGTCGCCGTAGGGGCGGTGCTCCCCGGTGGCCGGATCCCTCGTGAACGCGACGCCGGTCCCCGAGTCGTCACCCTTGTTGCCGAACACCATCGCCTGCACGTTGACGGCGGTGCCGAGATCGTCGGGGATCCCCTCGAGCCGCCGGTAGTCGCGGGCCCGCCGTCCGTTCCACGAGCGGAACACCGCCTCGATCGCCAGTCGCAGCTGGTCGGACGGGTCCTGGGGAAACTCGCGCCCCGACGCGTCCTTGACGATCCCCTGGAAGGTCACGACGAGCTCGGCCAGGTCGTCGGGGCCGAGCTCGGGGTCGGTCGCCACGCCGCGGCGCTCCCGGAGCGCGGCGAGGGCGTCCTCGAAGCGCTCACCCGGGACGTCGAGGACGATCTTGCCGAACATCTGGACGAAGCGGCGGTACGAGTCGTACGCGAACCGCTCGTTGCTGGTCTGCTTCGCGAGCCCCTTCACCGAGCGGTCGTTGAGACCGAGGTTCAGGACCGTGTCCATCATCCCCGGCATCGAGAACGGCGCGCCCGAGCGGACCGAGACGAGCAGCGGGTCGTCGTCGTCGCCGAGCTGCTTGCCCATCTTGGCCTCGAGCTCGACGAGGCGGCCGGCGACCTCGTCGAGGAGGCCGTCGGGGAGGCGGTCGCCGAGGGCCATGAACGCCTTGCAGGCGTCGGTGGTGATGGTGAACCCGGGCGGGACCGGCAGCCCGAGGTTCGTCATCTCGGCCAGGTTGGCGCCCTTGCCCCCGAGCAGGTAGCTCTGCTCCTTCGAGCCCTCTTCGAACGCGTGGACGTACGGCACGCAACCTCCTTGGTGGCGGTTCGAGCCTAGCGAGGCCGACTCGCCCCGCCGCCGGCGATGCTCAGGCAGAGCGCTCCGGCCGGTACCGGGCAATGACGACGGCGGTCTTGGCCAAGCGGTCCGCGAGGGAGACCTGGTCGCGGCTCATGATGAAGGACAGGGCGTAGAACACCGCGATGATCCCGCCGGTGGTCAGGAGCAGCGCGAACGCGAACGCCGGGATCAGGTAGCGGATGATCGTCTGGCCGAGGGTGGGGAGCTGCCCGGTGGCCCGGTCGACCACCATGCAGTAGGTGTACCGCTTGCCCAGCGTCTGCCCCACCCACCAGGTGGGGAAGACCAGGTAGGCCAGGATCAGGAACTCCATCGTCCCGACCTCGGTGATGAACGCCGGGAAGCCGCGCGAGGCCCCCACGCCGAGGGTCACGGGATACACGATGGCGGACCAGAGCGCGAGCAGCGTGACGATGTCGATGGCGGCGGCCGTGAGCCGGCGGCCGAGGGTCGGGATCTCGAGGCCCTGCGCGGTCACGAGCGAGCCCACGGGGTCGCGCGGCGGGGGCGTGGGCGCGTCGGCCGCCTCGTCCTCGGGCTCGCCGTCCTCGGGCTCGGGCTCGCCCGCGCCGTCGGGGGCGAACTGGTCGTCGTAGCGCTGGCGCTGCACCGGGTCGCTCAGCACCTGCCAGGCGGAGCGCAGCCGGGCCTCCTCGTCGCGGGCGGCGCGGATCACGTCGTCGGAGGGCCGTCGCGTCGCCTCCTCGCGCGTCCGGCCCGCGCGCACGGTGGCGAGCTTGTCCTGGTAGGCGGCGCGGATCTCGTCCTTCGGCGCGTCGGGCGCGACGCCGAGCAGGTCGTAGTAGCTGTCGTCGGTCGTCACGGCAGCCGTTCGCGCAGGTTGTCGATCAGGCCTTCGATCGGCACTCGGTCCTGGCGCATGCTGTCACGGTCGCGCACGGTGACCGCCTTGTCGTCGAGGGTCTCGAAGTCGACGGTGACGCACCATGGGGTGCCCACTTCGTCCTGTCGACGGTAGCGGCGCCCGATGGAGCCGGCGGAATCGGTGTCCACCATGAAGTGGGGACGGAGCGTCGTCGCCAGCTCGTCGGCGACCGGCACCAGCCGCTCCTGACGAGAGAGCGGGAGGACCGCGACCGTGATCGGGGCCAGCCGGGGGTCGAGGTGCAGGACCGTGCGCCGCTCCCCCTCCACCTCCTCCTCGGCGTAGGCGGCGAGGAGGAAGGCGAGCGTGGCCCGGTCGGCGCCGGCGGCGGGCTCGACGACGTACGGCACGTAGCGGCGGTCGTGTTCCTGGTCGAAGTACGAGAGGTCCTCACCCGAGTGCTCCATGTGGGCCCGCAGGTCGTAGTCGGTGCGGTTGGCGATCCCCTCGAGCTCGCCCCAGCCCCACGGGAAGTCGAACTCGACGTCGGCGGTGGCCACCGAGTAGTGGGAGAGCTCGTCCGCGTCGTGGGGGCGCAGGCGGAGCTGTCGATCCGGGATGCCGTACTCGACGTACCAGCCGAGCCGCTCGTCGCACCAGTACTCGAACCAGCGCTCGGCGTCCTCGGGCGGCACGAAGAACTCCATCTCCATCTGCTCGAACTCGCGGGTCCGGTAGATGAAGTTGCCGGGCGTGATCTCGTTGCGGAACGACTTGCCGATCTGGGCGACCCCGAACGGCGGCCTCTTCCTCGTCGTCGTCTGGACGTTGGCGAAGTTCACGAAGATGCCCTGCGCGGTCTCGGGGCGCAGGTACGTGACGGCGGCGGCGTCCTCGACCGGCCCGACGTGGGTCTTGAACATCAGGTTGAACTCGCGGGCCTCGGTGAACCCCTCCTTGGCGCCGCAGTGCGGGCAGGCGCCGGACGTCGGCAGGTCGTCGGCACGGAAGCGCTGGTGGCAGTGCCGGCACTCGGCCAGCGGGTCGGTGAACGTCGTGACGTGGCCGCTCGCCTCCCAGACCCGAGGTGCCATGAGGATGGCGGCGTCGAGGCCGACCACGTCCTCGCGCAGCTGGACCATCGAGCGCCACCACGCGTCCTTGACGTTGCGCTTCAGCAGCACGCCGAGCGGCCCGTAGTCCCACGTGGAGCGGAACCCGCCGTAGATCTCGCTCGACGGGAACACCAACCCGCGCCGCTTGCAGAGGTTGACGACCCGCTCCATGAGGTCCGGCTTCGCCATAGGAACCTGCGATCGTACCCGGGGGTCGGCGCGTCCCCTCGTCGGTTCCCGGTCCGACGGGGTGGCGGTGCGCGCCGTCGGGTCAGAGCAGCGCCGCGCTCCGAAGCCGGCGCTCCGAGTGGTACTCGAGCGCACGGATGCCGAGGCGTTCGACCTCGGTGAGCACGTCCGGGGGGGGCGGGTCGGCCAGGACCCGGGCCACCCGTCCGCCCACCATGTCGCCGATCACGGCCAGCGCGGCGGGGTCCACTCGACGGCCGGTCGTGCGAGCGCACGGCTCGCAGAGGACGCCCCCGTCGTCGAGGTCGAAGCCGGCGAACGACGTCGCGCCGTCGCCGCAGCGCACGCACACGTCGAGGAGCGGGTGGAAGCCCTCGAGGGAGAGCAGCTTCCAGAAGAAGGCGGTGCTCACGATCGGGGACGGCTGCTCGGCGAGGGTGCGGAGCGCGCCGACGAGCATCCGGTAGCGCGCCAGGTTCGGCTCCCGCTCCTGGGCGACCTGGTCGACAGCCTCGAGCATGGAGACGGCGTGGGTGAGGCAGCCGTAGTGCTCGCGCAGCGCCCGGTGGGCGTCGATCGTCTCGACCTGGGTGACGATGTCGAGCTCGCGGCCGCGGTAGCACTGGAGCGCCACGTGGCTCGTCGGTTCGAGCCGGGCCCCGAAGCGGCTGCCGGGCTTGCGGACGCCCTTCGCCACGGCCCGGACCTTGCCTTGGCCGCGGGTGAGGATGGTGACGATCCGGTCGGCCTCGCCGAGCTTGATCGTGCGGACCACGACGCCCTGGTCCCGGTAGAGGCCCACGACGGGATTGTAACTACGTGGGTGTCATTCGCGGGTGGGTCACTCCTCGATGGCGCCGAAGCGGCGCTCCCGCCCCTGGTACTCGGCGATGGCGGCGAAGAGGTCCTCGCGGCGGAAGTCGGGCCAGAGCACGTCGGTGAAGACCAGCTCGGCGTAGGCGAGCTGCCAGAGCAGGAAGTTCGAGATCCGGTACTCGCCCGACGTGCGCACGAGCAGGTCCGGGTCGGGCATGTCGGGCGCGTAGAGATGGCGGGCCAGGGCCCGCTCGTTGATCCGCGACGGGGCCAGCCGGCCGTCGGCCACCTCGGCGGCGATCGCCCGGGCGGCGTCGAGCAGCTCGGCGCGGCCGCCGTAGTTGAACGCGAACGTGAGCGTCATGCGCCGGTTGCGCGCGGTCATGGCCTCGGTGTCCATGATGTGGCGACGGACCCGCTGCGGGACGCGACCACCCCGCCGGCCGATGAACCGCACCCGAACCCCGCGCTGGTCGAGGTCGTCGCGGCGCCGCAGCAGCAGCGATTCGTTGAAGCGCATCAGGAACTGCACCTCGTCGAGCGGGCGCCGCCAGTTCTCGGTCGAGAACGCGAACACGGTGAGCCACGGCAGCCCGATCTCGAGCCCGCCTTCGACGGTGTCGAAGAGGGCTTCTTCGCCGGCGGCGTGACCGTCGGTGCGCTTCAGGCCGCGCCGCCGGGCCCACCGGCCGTTGCCGTCCATGACGATGGCGACGTGGCGGGGCACGCGGCGGCGGTCGATGGGTTCCACGCACGCGCACGCTACCGCCCGGGTTCGCGCGCGCCCGCCGGTACCATCCCCAGCCGATGCGCTGGACCGCGGTCCTCAACCCGGCCGCGGGGCGAGGGCGGACCCTGCGGCTGCGGGGCGCCATCGAGGCCGCGCTGTCGCCCCGTGGAATCGCGGTGGAGGTGCCCGCGAGCGCGGCGGCGACCGTCGACGCCGCGGCCGCGGCGTTCGGGCGCGGCGAGGGCGTGATCGTGTGCGGCGGCGACGGGACGGTCGCGGCCGTCGCCGGCGTCGCCGCGACGTGCGGCGGGACGGTCGCGGTGGTCCCGACCGGGGCCGGGAACGACTTCGCCCGTCACCTCGGGATCGCGTCACGGCGGCCGCTCGACGCCGTGGCGCTCCTCGACTCGGGTCGGGTGGCGCGCTGCGACCTGGGACGGGCGACGGTGGCCGACGGCGCCGTGGCGTGGTTCACGACGGTCGCGAACGTCGGGTTCGACGGCGAGGCGAACCGTTGGGCCAACGGGGTGCGGTGGGCGACCGGCACGCCGCTCTACGTCCTGGCACTGCTCCGCACGCTGGCGACGTACCGCCCGGTGCCGCTCCTCGTCGCGGTGGACGGCGAGGCGCGCGAGGTGGAGGCGTGGCTGGCCGCGGTGGCGAACGGCCGCTACTACGCGGGCGGCATGATGATCGCGCCCGGCGCCGAGGTCGACGACGGCTGCCTCGACGTGTGCGTGGTCGGCCCCGTGTCCCGGGCCGAGTTCCTGCTCCGCTTCCCCCGCGTGTTCCGCGGCACCCACACCGCCGTCCCCGAGGTGGAAACGGGGCGAGGGCGAGTGGTCGAGCTCGATGCCGCCGG
Source organism: Acidimicrobiia bacterium (assembly GCA_035948415.1). Taxonomy (NCBI): domain Bacteria; kingdom Bacillati; phylum Actinomycetota; class Acidimicrobiia; species Acidimicrobiia bacterium. The sequence continues at coordinate 11,995 of DASZJD010000106.1, forward strand.
GGCCGGCCCGAGGCTGCAGCTGTGGGCGAGCGGCGAGCTCGTGGGCCCGTTGCCGGCGCGCCTCGAGGCCCGGCCGGGCGCGCTCCGGGTCCTGGTCCCGGACCGCGCGCCCGTCACTGCGCGGTGAGGGTGGCCACCATGCCCGCGGCCCGGTGGCCGGGGATGGTGCAGAAGATCGTGTAGGTCGTCCCGGCCTTGAGGAGGACCTTGTTCGTGACGGTCCCGTTCGGCGGGACGCTGAGCAGGAAGGTCGGTGGTCCGGGGGGGTCGAAGGCCAGGGTGTGGTTCCCGTCCTTGCTGACGTAGTTGATCTGCACCACGCCCGCCTGCACCGTGAACGCCTTCGACTGGAAGTTCAGGGTCCCCAGCGCGTCGACCTCGAGCGTCGCGACCGGCGGGCCCTTCGGGGGCACGTAGCCCGACGGGCCGCCCTTCGTCTCGACGCTGGCCGGCGCCGCGACGAGCCCGGCGCTGATGACGACGAGGAGCGCGGCCGACACCATCATCACGATCGTGGAGGTGCGCAGCCTCGGCGCCGCCGAGATGGCCGCGGCGCCGCCGAGGATGAGGACGATGAGCGCGACGCCGAGGACGATCGCGCCGGTCGACCCGGCGGCGAGGAAGATCCGGGAGACGTTGAGGACGAACACCGCGATCGCGACCGCGGCGCCGAGGGGGAGCAGCACCGGCAGGAGGAGCCGGGTCCGGCGCAGCTCGCGCAGGGGGTCGGGGCCGGCCGGGAGCGCGGCGGGCTCCGGCGCCTCGCTCGCGGGGGCCTCGACGTGCTCGCCCTCGGTCGGCTCCCCGGCGTCGACGGCCAGCGCCGACGGCTGCTCCCCCGGCGGGCCTTCCGGGGCCTCGCCGCTGGTCGCCTCGTCGTCCGCCACTACGTCGTCACCGTCCCATGCGCTCGAGCTCGCGGGCGAGCTCCCGGCGGAGCCGCGGGTGCTGCGCCCGCTCCTCCTCGGCCGCCCAGACGAAGAAGGTTACGGCGATGAGGCTCCAGAGCAGGATCCCGGCTCCGATCTTCATGATCAGCCCGGCGACCTGTTGGTCCTGGAGGCTCGACAGGCCCCAGATGCTGGCCCGGTGCGCGTAGTAGCGGTACAGCACCGTGGTCCCGAAGGTCAGGAAGGAGGCGGGGACGGTCGGCACGATCGACTGGAGGAAGAGATAGGCCATCCGCGATACCGGCGCCAGCCGCGGGATCTCGGGGAGCGGGCTCAGGACCGGCATCCAGACCAGCAGGGACGTCACGAAGATCATGGCGTGCACGAGGAAGTGGAGCCCGGCGTTGTGGAGGCTGGCGTCGACGACCGCGGGCCAGTGGGTGAGGACGAGCACGACGTTGAAGACGACGAGCGCGGGGAGGAAGCGCGCCAGCCGCCGGACGACCCGGAAGCGCCGGCTCGGCGGCCCGAGCAGCCACCGCAGCAGCCACGCCGGCGTCCCGAGCAGCAGCAGCGGCGCCGCGACCATCGAGAGCACCAGGTGCTGGACCATGTGCACGCTGTACGTGGACTGCTCGGCGACGTCGTGGATCGGCCAGTCGGCGGCGAGCCACAGCGCCACGAGGCCGAGGCACCAGCTCGTGACCTGGAGCCGGCTCACGGCCGGCGCGCCCGCCACCGCGAACCGGGGTCCGAGCCGCACGACCGCGATTGCGTAGCCGGCGCCGAAGGCGGCCACGAGGAGCCAGGTGTCGGGATGCGGTGACCACGCCGGGATGTGGGCGAGGGCGACCGTCATGTCAGGAGAAGATCTGCAGGCTCGTCAGGACGACGAGGAAGAGCAGGACCGCGGCCGCGATCCCGAGCACGAAGAAGCGGGCGAAGATCGGGCGGTCGGTTCGCAGGTGCATGTACCAGGAGGCGACGATCCCGAACTTCAGCACCGCGAAGATGAGCAGCAGCGGGATGATGACGGCGTTGGTGACGTCGCCCTGCAGGTAGTAGAGGCTGACCTCGGCGGCGGTGATGGCGCAGAGGATCACCGCGACCAGGACGTACTGGGGCGGCGACGGGTGAGGGCGGACCTCGCCGGGCAGGAGCCGCGGTGCCGGCTCGACCGCGGCGCCGGTGGCGGCCGTCGCCACCTCGGCGGCGGTGTCGTCTCGAAGGATGATGTCGCTCACCGGGGCTCCTCGGCGCCTACTTGGCCTGGGGGATCAGGTACACGACGGTGAAGATCACGATCCACACGACGTCCACGAAGTGCCAGTAGAGCCCGGCCACCTCGACCTTCTCGGCGTCCCCGGCTCGGAGCCGGCCCTGACTGGCGAGCCCCCAGAGCGAGAGCAGCCAGATGATGCCGATCGTGACGTGGGCGCCGTGGAACCCGGTCAGGACGAAGAACGTCGACCCGAAGAGGTTGGTGTCGAGGGCCAGGCCCTTGCGGGCGAACTCGGTGAACTCGAAGATCTGGCCCCCGATGAAGACTCCGCCGAGCAGGGCCGTGCTCAGGAGCCAGATCCGCAGCCGGCGCTGGTCGTTGCGCTGGATGGCCGCGAGCGCGAGCACCATCGTGAGGCTGCTCATGAGCAGCACGAACGAGGACACCGACGTGAACGGGATGCTGTACACCTTCGCCGGCGTCGGTCCGGTCTGGTGCCGGCCCCGGTAGAGGAGGTAGGCGCTGATGAAGGCGCCGAAGAAGAGGCAGTCCGACGACAGGAACAGCCAGATCGCGAGCTTGGTGTTCGAGGTGCCGGTGGAGGTCGCCGGGTGCTCCGCGTGACCGCCGGCCTCCGGCGGGGCCACGACGTCCGGACCCGGGGCCTGGTCGACGGTGGCCATCAGTGCGGCTCCTCGGCCGTCGGCGGCTCGATGCCCCAGGCGTAGACCCCGAACGCGACCACGAGCGCGCCCGCCGCCAGGAGGGCGAACGCCCAGGTGTAGTGGTGGAAGACGGCGGCGTAGCCGAGCGGCACGATGCCGAGGGCGGCGACGAAGGGGAAGAAGGACGGGGACGGCATGTGGATCGGGTGCGGCGGCGCGGCGGCGGCACGGGTGGCCGCCGGCGTGTCGGCGCCGCCGCTCGGCAGGGCGACGAGCATCCCCTCGTCGTCCTCGACGTACTTGTGGCGCCAGAAGTCGTCGCGGGCCTCGATCTGGGGGATCTCGGCGAAGTTGTACTCGGGTGGCGGCGAGGTCGTCGTCCACTCGATCGTCCGCGCGTCCCACGGGTCGTTCCCCGCGAGCTTCCCCCGGCGGTGCGACACGATCGCGTTCACGATGAAGAGCAGGACGGACACGGCGATGACGAACCCGCCGACCGTCGCGAGGAAGTTCAGCGTGTCCCAGCCGAGGCCGGAGTCGTAGCGGTAGGTGCGTCGCGGCATGCCGTAGATGCCGAGCAGGTGCATCGGGAAGAACGTGAGGTTGAACCCGATGAGCATGGTCCAGAAGTTCCACTTGCCGAGCCGCTCGTTCAGCATCCGACCGAAGACCTTCGGAAACCAGTAGTAGAAGCCGGCGAAGAGCCCGAAGACGAGACCGCCGAACAGCACGTAGTGGAAGTGGGCGACCACGAAGTACGAGTCGTGCTGCTGGGTGTCGGCCGGCACGACGGCCAGGCTCACGCCCGAGAGGCCGCCGATGGTGAACATGGCGATGAACCCGAGCGAGAAGAGCATCGCCGTGGTCAGCTGGATCGTGCCCTTGTAGATGGTGCCGAGCCAGTTGAAGATCTTCACCCCGGTGGGGATGGCGATGAGCATGGTCGAGAGGCTGAACGCCGACACCGCGACCGGGCCGAGCCCGGTCGTGAACATGTGGTGCGCCCACACGCCCCAGCCGAGGAACCCGATGGCGATGCCGGAGAACACGACCACCGGGTACCCGAACAGCGGCTTGCGCGAGAACACGGGCAGCGTCTCGGAGACGATGCCCATCCCGGGCAGGATCAGGATGTAGACCTCCGGGTGCCCGAAGAGCCAGAACAGGTGCTGGTACAGCAGCGGGTCGCCGCCCTTGGCGGCCAGGAAGAAGGACGTCCCGAAGTTCCGGTCGAAGAACACCATGATCAACGCCACGGTGATGATCGGCATGGCGAACAGGGTGAGGAACATCGTCACGAGCATCATCCACACGAACACCGGCATGCGCATGAGGGTCATCCCGGGCGCGCGCAGGTTCAGGATCGTGACGATGAGGTTGATGGCCGACGTCGTCGACGCGATGCCGAGCATGACGATGCCGACGGTCCAGAAGTCGGGACCACGACCGGGGAGGGCACCGAGCCCGAGCGGGGTGCTGGTGAGCGGCGTGTAGCCGAACCAGCCGCCGTTCGGGGCCCCGCCGAGCAGGAAGCTCGAGTAGAGGAAGAGCCCGCCGAAGGCGAACAGCCAGTACCCGAAGGCGTTGAGCCGCGGGAACGCCACGTCGCGGGCGCCGATCATGAGCGGGATGAAGTAGTTGGCGAACGCGATCGACAGCGGCATGCCGAGCAGGAACACCATCGTCGTGCCGTGCATCGTGAACAGCTGGTTGTACTGCGAGGCGGTGAGCACGGTGCCGTTGGGCTGGGCGAGCTGCAGGCGGATGAACAGCGCCTCGATCCCGCCGGCGCAGAAGAAGACGAGGGCGGTGGCCCCGTACATGATCCCGATCTTCTTGTGGTCGACGGTGGTGAACCACGACCAGAACCCGGTGGTGGACCGGGGCCGGCGGAGGAGGACCGGCGCGCGGGCCGGGACGGGCGCCAGGGTCTCCGTGGCGGTCGTCATCGGTCTCCCTCGGTTCCGGCGATCACTGCAGCGACAGCAGGTAGTCGGCGATGGTCTCGGCCTGGGCGCGCGTCATGGTCGGGAGACCCTTCGGCGTGTTCAGGGTGAAGGACGGCATGCCCACGCAGGTGACGCCCGGGGTGCCCGGCGGACCGCGGCGACACTCGGCCGACTGCATCGGGATGAGGCCGGGCGCGTTCAGGATCCACTCGACGAGCTTGGCCTTCGTGAGCTGGAAGTAGCCGCTGGCGAAGGTGCCGCGGCTGGCGAGGTGGGTCAGGTTCGGCCCGTAGGTGCTGATGCTGGGGTTGGCGGTGGTGTGGCAGTTCGTGCACTGGAAGGTCCCGGTGAAGAGCTGCCCGGCGGACCCGGCGGCGGCGACCGGCACCGCCGGGCCCTGGCGCTGCCCGGCGAGCCAGGCGTCGAAGTCGGCGGGCCGCTGGACGATGACTCGGAACCGCATGTTCGCGTGGCTGAGCCCGCAGTACTGCGCGCACTGCCCCTGGTAGGTGCCGGGGCTGTCGCTGCGGAGGGTGAGGTGGTTGGTGCGGCCGGGCACGACGTCCCGCTTGCCGGCGAGCTCGGGGACCCAGAAGGAGTGGATGACGTTGCAGCCCGGGCCGCCGTTGGCCCCGTAGGGCAGGGAGGGGTCGCAGGCTTGGAGGCTGAGGTCGACGTCCCGGCCGGTCGGGATGTGGAGCTCGTCGGCGGTGACCACGGCCGGCCGGCCGCTCGACCCGGGGTACTCGAACTCCCACCACCACTGCTTGCCGACGACGGTGACGGGCAGGGCGTCGCTCGGGGCGGCGGCGTCGGTCTGGAAGATGAGGCTGATGGTCGGCACGGCGATGACGGCGAGGATGACGGCCGGGATCATGGTCCAGGCGATCTCGACGGCCAGGTTGCCGTGGACCTGGCGGGGTTCGGCGTCGTGGCCCGGACGTCGGCGGTAGCGGACCGCGAGGTAGCAGACGGCCCCGACCACGATGAGGCCGATCACGATGGCGACGCCCCAGATCGGCAGGATCAGGTTGTTGATGCGGTGGGCGTTGGTGCCGTGGGGGCTCACCGCGTTCTCGCGGTTCCGGGGTGAGCACGCAACGAGGGTCGCGGTGGCCGCGACGCCCAGGATCAGCCAGGCCCGCCCGCGGCGCCGGTTGCGGTTGGTCATGTGCGGTGGTGACGCTTCCCTGGGCTGCGGCTGGGCTCGGGCGTGGGCGCCAGTGCGGCTCCCCCGCGCGCAATCTATCGCTGGGCGTTCTCGGACCGGCAACTCGTGTTCCGCGTCGCGGCTGGTCAGAGGCCCCGCCGGCCGAGGGGGTGGCGGCGGCGGGCGGGCGCCGCCAGGGCGGCGGCGGGCCGACCCGGATCGGGACCGCCGGCACGCTCAGGCGGGTGGCGCGTCGCCGACGCGGGCGGCCTCGGTGTCGCCGGCGGCCGGCTTCGGGGGGGTGATGCGGACCGACACGATGCGGCGCCCCTGCACGCGCTCGGTCCGGAACTCGAGGTCCTGGAAGCGGACCCGCTCCCCCTCGAAGGGGACGTGGCCGAGCAGGTTGAAGACGAGGCCGCCGACCGTGTCCCACTCGGTGTCGGGCAGCTCGACGCCGAGGGCCTCGCTCACGTCGTCGATGGGGGTGCGGCCGGGCACCCGCAGCGAGCCGTCGGGCAGCCGCTCGACGCCGGGCTCCTCGACGTCGTACTCGTCGGTGATCTCCCCCACGATCTCCTCGAGCAGGTCCTCGAGGGTGACGAGGCCGGCGGTGCCGCCGTACTCGTCGACGACGACCGCCATGTGGAACTGCTGGTTCTGCATCTCGCGGAGGAGCTCGGCGACCCGCTTCTGCTCGGGCACGAACACGGCGGGGCGCACCGCGGTGCGGACGGGGTCGCGGCCGCCGCCGGCGCGGGCTCGGTGCACGAGGTCCTTCAGGTAGACGAGGCCGACGATGTTGTCGGTCGTGCCCTCGTAGGCGGGGATCCGCGAGTAGCCGCCGCCGATGGCCGCCTCGATCGCGTCCTCGATCGTGGCGTCGGCCTCGATGCCGACCATGTCGGGGCGGGGCACCATCACCTCCCGGACCACGGTGTCGCCGAACTCGAAGATCGAGTGGATGAGCTTGCGCTCCTCCCGCTCGATGACCTCCTCCTCGGCGGCGACGTCCGCCATCGTCCGGAGGTCCTCCTCGGTGACGAACGGGCCTTCCTTCAGGCCCCGTCCGGGGAGGAGCGCGTTCGAGAGCTGGATCAGCAGCCGCGACACGGCGCGCAACGGGGGGAAGTTCGTGATCGCGGACAGGAACCCGGACACGCGCAGGGCGGCGCGGTCGGTGTGCTGGATGGCGTACGTCTTCGGCGCGGCCTCGCCGATCACGAAGAACAGCACCACCTGCACGACGAGGCCGAGGACGATCCCGAGGGGGCCGAACTGGCGCTCGAGCTCGATGCCGATGAGGCTGGCGCTCGTCAGCTGCGCGACGAGGACCAGCAGCAGCAGCGGGTTGATGGTCTGCTCGGGGTGCTCGAGCATCCGGGCCAGCCGGGCGGCGCCGCGGCGGCCCTCCTCCTCGAGGGAGAGGGCCCGGATGCGGTTCATGCGACTGAAGGCCATCTCGGAGAGCGCCAGGAGGATCGAGAACACGAAGAGCCCGGCGATGACCGCGACGAGGATCCAGTCGGTCGAGCTCATCGGGCCCGACCGCCTTCGAGCTCGGCGAAGCGGGCGAGCAGCTCGGACTCGCGGCGCCGCATCCGCTCCGCCTCGCCGGGGTCGGCGTGGTCGTAGTCGAGGAGGTGCAGGACGCCGTGGACGACGAGCAGGGCGAGCTCGTCGTCGACGCCCCCGCCCCGCTCCTGCGCCTGCCGGGCGGCGACGCTCGGGCAGACGACCACGTCGCCGAGCACGACCGGCGGCTCGGCCGCCTCGGCGGGGGTGCCGGGGCCGCGCCCGCCCTCGTCGGGGTCGCGTCCCGGGACGCTGCCGCCCTCGTCGAGCGGGAAGGCGAGCACGTCGGTGGGCCCGTCCCCGTCGAGGAACCGCTCGTTGAGGTCGCTGATCGTGTCCTCGTCGACGAAGATGAGGCCGAGCTCGGCCTCGCGGTCGACGCGCTCCTCGTGGAGGACGAGCTGGGCCAGGCGCACCCACCGCGTGACCTCCACCGCGACGGCGTCCTGCTCGTCGAACCCGCTGACCTGCACCGGTGGCGAGGCGTTCGCCGCCCGCACCGGCGCGGTTCGTCGGCCCTCGCTCACTCGCGCGCCCGCTCGTAGGCGTCCACGATGTCCTGGACGATCCGGTGCCGGACGACGTCACGGGAGCCGAGCTCGACGAAGGCAACGCCGTCGATGCCGTCGAGGATCGAGCGCACGACCTGCAGCCCCGATCGGCCCCGCCCCTCGGGCAGGTCGATCTGGGTGACGTCGCCGGTCACCACGACCTTCGAGCCGAAGCCGAGCCGGGTGAGGAACATCTTCATCTGCTCGGGGGTCGTGTTCTGGGCCTCGTCGAGGATGATGAACGAGTCGTTCAGGGTTCGGCCCCGCATGAACGCCAGCGGGGCCACCTCGATCGTGCCCCGGTCCATGAGCCGGCTCACCACCTCGGCGTCGAGCATGTCGTAGAGCGCGTCGTAGAGCGGGCGGAGGTACGGGTCGACCTTGGCCAGCACGTCGCCGGGCAGGAAGCCGAGCCGCTCGCCGGCCTCGACCGCGGGGCGGGTCAGGATGATCCGGTTGATCGCCTTGGCCTGGAGGGCCTGGACCGCGAGGGCCACCGCGAGGTAGCTCTTCCCGGTCCCGGCGGGGCCGATGGCGAAGGTCACCGTGTGCTGGTCCACGGCGTCGACGTAGCGCTTCTGGCCGCTGGTCTTGGGCCGCACGGGCTTGCGGCCGCGGAGCACCTCGGTGCCGAGCACCTCGGTCGGCCGCTGGTCGGCCTTCAGCATCTCGATCGACCGCCCGAGCCCGTCGGCGTCGAGGGCGTGGCCGCGCTCGAGCAGCATCACGAGCTCCTCGAAGAGCCGGCCCACCCGCTCGGCGTCGTCGGGGTCCCCGGTGACGGTGATCTCGTTGCCGCGGACGTGGATCGTGACCGGGAACGCCTCCTCGACGAGCTTCAGCAACTCGTCGCGATGCCCCAGCAGCTTCACCATCAGGTCGTTCCCGGGCACGAGAAGCTTGAGCTGGGTCGGCGACGGCGTGGACACCTCGCGCGGCAGCGTAGCGCCGGGTCTGTCCCGCGCTGGCGGTCTCAGGTCGAGACGCGCAGCCCGAGCTCGTCCAGGCGGGCGCCCAGATCCTCGGGGGTCCGCCCGAGCACGGCGGCCAGGACCCGCACGTCGTCGCGACGGATCGTGAGCATGCGGCCGTTGAAGTCCTGGCGCTGCAGCTGGATCGTGGCCGCGTAGCGGGCCAGCACCTCGGCGTCGGGCTCGTCGAGCTCGTTCAGCCGCACCAGGTCGATGGTGAGCGCGTGGCTGTCGACGGCGCCGCCCGTGAGGTCGATCTCGATGTCGTGGCCGCGCGGCAGGAGCTGGTCCGGCGGGACGTCGTAGAGCTCGGCCAGCCGCAGGAGCCGGCTCACCGACAGGGCCCGCTCGCCCCGCTCGTAGGCGCCGAGCACCGACGCCTTGAACTCCTCGCCCGACCGGGCCTCCACGTCGTGCAGGGACAAGCCCTGCTGGCGCCGGATCGCCCGCAGGCGTTCTCCGATCTGCGCGCTCTCCAAGACCACCCGCCCTTCCCCTTTTCGCCCCAACCCGATGACGCGGAGCGTATCAAAAATCGGCTCGGGCGTCACGCTCGGTGGTCGGCGGGGCCGGGACCCGGCGGCCGGCAAGGGCCGCGGCCGCGGCCACCGCCGCCGTCTCGGCCCGGAGGACGTGGGGGCCGACGGCCAGGCGGGGCGGGTCGTCGAGGGCCTGGCGCTCCCCCGGCTCGAGCCCCCCTTCCGGGCCGACCACGACCAGCCAGCCGGATGGGCCCGGCTCGGGGAGGGCGCCGGCCGGGCTCCCCTCCCGGTCGGCGAGGACGAGGCCCGGGTCGCCGGCCAGCCCGTCGAGCGGCTGGAGCGGCTCGACCACGAGGCGGCGGGCCCGGCGGCACTGCCCGGCGGCCTCCTCGGCGACCCGGCGCAGGCGCTCGACCGCGGCGCGCTCGCGGTCCGGCGGCCAGCGGGCGACCGACCGGACGGCGACGACGGGCAGGACGGCGTCGACGCCGAGCTCCGTGGCGTGGCGGACCACCGACTCCGGCCGCGCTCCCTTCGTGAGGGCGCAGGCGATGCGCAGCCCGGGACGCAGCGACGGCTCGCGGGCCGGCCCCGCCGCCGCGGCCAGGACCAGGCGCCCGCGGGCGACCCGGGCCACCCGGTAGAGCCGCCACGCGCCCGCCCCGTCGGCGGCGGTGACCGGCTCGCCGGGGCGCAGCCGGCGGACCCGCTCCAGGTGATGACCGGCGCCGCCGGCCAGGACCAGCTCGTCGTCGAGGGCGTCCACGAGCACGTGGGCGACCGCCGGGGCGGCGGCGCACCACGCGACCGGCGGCACGCGCTACTGGAAGGCGGAGCGCAGCCGGGACATCACGCCCTTGTCGGGCGGGGTGACCTCCTCGCCCCGCAGCTCGGCGAGGCGGCGCCACAGCTCGGCTTCCTCCTCGGAGAGGCGGGCCGGGACCTCCACGTCGACCCTGACGAGCAGGTCGCCGCGGCCACGGCCCCGAACGGACGGGATGCCGGCGTGCTTGACGCGGAACACCTGGCCCGGCTGCGTGCCGGGGGGCACCGCGATCTCGTGCTCGCCGTCGAGGCCGGCGACGAGGAGACGGGCGCCGAGCGCGGCCTGGCTGGCGCCGACGCGGCGGACGTGGAGGAGGTCGTCGCCGTGCCGCTCGAAGTCCGGGTGCGGCGCCACCCGCACGGTGACGTAGAGGTCGCCGGGGACCCCGCCCCGCGGCGCCGCCGGTCCCCGCCCGGCCAGGCGCAGCCGCTGGCCCTCGTCGACGCCCGCGGGCACCTCGACGTCGATCGTCTGCTGGGCCCGCACCCGGCCGTCCCCGCGGCAGTCTCGGCACTGGGTCAGGATGCGCCGGCCCGTGCCCTCGCAGATGGCGCACGGCGAGGCGGTCACGATCTGGCCGAGGATCGAGCGTCGCACCTGCCGCACCTCGCCGGTGCCCCCGCACGCGTCGCAGCGCGACGGGTGGGTGCCGGGCTCGCAGCCCGAGCCCTCGCAGCGGGGGCACGTCGCGGGCAGCGACGCCTCGATGGTGTGGGTGGTGCCGAACATCGCGTCGGCGAGCGTGAGGTCGACCACGACCTCGGCGTCGGCGCCGCGGGTCGGGCCGGTGGGGCCGCGGCGGGCCCCGAACGGGTCGCCGCCGAAGAAGGCGTCGAAGAGGTCGCCGAACCCGAAGGCGTCGGCGTTGCCGCCGCGCGCGACGCCGCTCGTCTCCCCGAACAGGTCGTAGCGGCGACGACGCTCGGGGTCGCGCAGCGTCTCGTAGGCGGTGCTGACCTCCTTGAAGCGCTCCTCGGCGTCGGCGTCGTCGGGGCTCGAGTCGGGGTGGTAGCGGCGCGCGAGGTCGCGGTACGCCCGCTTGATCTCCTCGTCGCTGGCGGTCGGCAGGACGCCGAGGACCTCGTAGTGGCTGCGGCTCATGAGAGGTGCCGTCCCAGCTGCTGGCTGACCGCCGACACCGCCGCCAGCGCGTGCCGGTAGTCCATGCGGGTGGGGCCGAGCACGCCGACGATGCCGGCGGGACGCTCGGCGACCGCGTAGGGCGCGAGCACGATGGCGCAGTCGCGCAGCTCCTCGAGGCGGTTCTCGGAGCCGATGCTGACCGTGAGACCCCGGTCGAGGAGCTCGCGCACGAGCGACACGACGATCACCTGGTGCTCGAGCACCTCGAGCAGGCGCGCCGCCCGCTCGGCGGTCTCGAACGCCTCGCGCTCGGCGGCGAGGTGGCTCACGCCGCCCACGTAGAGCGGCTCGGCCCGGCCGGGCGTGATCGCGTCGGCCAGCGCGGCGAGGCCGGCGGCGGCGACGGCGTCGACGCCGGGGTCGCCGGTGCGGGGCGCGTCCGGGATCCGGGCCCACTCGTGGTCGCGCAGCTGGGTGTCGAGCGCGGCGCCGGCGGCGTGGACGGACGCCTCGTCGACGTCGTCGCCGACGAGCACGACCTCCTTGTGGACGGCGCCGCTCGACAGCACGACGACGAGCAGCGCCACGCCGGGCTGGAGGGACACGAACTGCACGCTGCGCACGAGCGCCGAGTCGGGTTCCGGGCCCATGACGAGCGCGGCGTGGTGGCTCACCCGGGAGAGCAGCTGGCTGGTCTCGGTGAGCAGCTCCTCGAGCGCCTGGTGGGCCGACGCGAAGAAGCCGGCGACGGCGCGACGCTGGCCGGCCGGCAGCGCGCCCTCGTGGGTGAAGTGGTCGACGAAGTAGCGGTAGCCCCGGTCGGTCGGCACCCGGCCGGCCGAGGTGTACGGCTGGGCCAGGTATCCGTCGCGCTCGAGGATCGTCATCTCGTTGCGGACGGTGGCGCTCGAGACGTGGAGGTCGTTGGCGCCGGCGATGGTCTGGGACCCCACCGGCTGGGCCGTCTCGACGTACTCCTCGACGACCGCCCGCAGGACGGCGGCCTTGCGCTCGTCGAGCTCGTGGTCTTGAGGTTCCATCGCCTGCGAGCTCCCCGTGCAGCCGGTTTGGCAGTCAATCCTACCGAGTGCCAACGGCGATGCTGGTGGGCCTCGGCGCCGACGCCGCGGCCAGGAGGCGCACAGTAACGGCGGTGGCGAGGAGCCGGCCCCGCCGGGTGAGGCCCACCCGTGGCCCCGACCGGACGAGGAGCCCCTCGGCCTCGAGGGCGCCGGCCTCGCCGGCGGCACCGGCGGGCACCACGGCCCCGCTCGACGTGCGGAGGGCCAGCGCCAGCGCCTCGTCGGCCCGTGTCACGGGGTCGAGGTGCTCGCCGCCCGCCTCCGGGGGCCGCCCGGCCCGCACCCGGTCGATGTAGCGCTCGGGTCGCCGGACGTTCCAGGTCCGGGTGCCGGCCCGGTGGCCGTGGGCGGCGCAGCCGATCCCGACGTAGTCGCCCTGGCCCCAATAGAGGAGGTGGTGGCGGCACTCGTGGCCGGGCCGAGCCCAGTTCGACACCTCGTACCAGGCTCGCCCGGAGCCACCGAGGACGTCGTCGGCGAGCTCGTACTTGGCGGCCTGGTCGTCGTCGTCGGGGGCGGCGACGGTGCCGGCGGCGACCCGGCGGCCGAGCGGGGTGCCCGGCTCGACCGTGAGCGCGTAGGCGCTGACGTGCGGCGGGTCGAGGGCGAGGGCGGCCTCGAGGGTGGCGCGCCAGTCGTCGAGCGACTCGCCGGCGGCGCCGTAGATGAGGTCGACGTTGAACCGGTCGAGGCCGGCGTCGCGGGCGGCGGCCACGGCCCGGGCGACGTTGGCGGGGTCGTGGGTGCGGTCGAGCGCGGCGAGCACGTGGGGACGCATCGACTGGACGCCGAACGAGCAGCGGTTGACGCCCGCTCGCCGGTAGGCGCGCAGCTTCGCGACGTCGACCGTGTCGGGGTTGCACTCGACCGTGACCTCGGCGTCGGCGCGGCGCGGGATCTCGTCGAGGACCCGGGTCAGGGCGGCGGCGTCGAGCAGCGACGGGGTGCCGCCGCCGACGAACACGCTCGACGCCGCGGGCAGCAGCCCGTCGGCAACCCGGCGGCGGACGTCGGTGGCGCAGGCTTCGACGTACTCGTCGATGAGCCCCGACCGGTCGGTCCAGGTCGCGAAGTCGCAGTAGCCGCAGCGGCGGGCGCAGAACGGGATGTGCACGTACACGCCGAGGTCGTCGCCGCCGCCGGCGGGGACGGGGTGGGTGGCGGCGTGGACCACGGTCAGCCCTCGTCCAGGCGGAGGGCGGCGACGAACGCCTCCTGGGGCACCTCGACGCGCCCGATCTGCTTCATGCGACGCTTCCCCTCCTTCTGGCGCTCGAGCAGCTTGCGCTTGCGGGTGACGTCACCGCCGTAGCACTTGGCGAGGACGTCCTTGCGCCGGGCCTTCACCGTCTCCCGGGCGATGATCCGCCCGCCGATGGCGGCTTGGATCGGCACGTCGAAGAGCTGGCGCGGGATGAGCTCCCGCAGCCGCACCGTCATCCGCCGGGCGTAGTCCTGGGCCTTGTGCCGGTGGACGATCGTCGAGAAGGCGTCGACGGGGACCGCGTTCAGGAGGATCTCGACCTTGACCAGGTCGGCGGGCCGGTAGCCGGCAGGCTCGTAGTCGAGGCTGGCGTAGCCGCGGGTCCGCGACTTCAGCAGGCCGAAGAAGTCGAGGACGATCTCGGCCAGCGGCAAGGCGTACACGAGCTCGACCCGGTCCTCGGACAGGTACTCGAGCCTCGCCATCTCGCCGCGCCGTGACTGCGCCAGCTCCATGAGCGCGCCGACGTGCTCGGTCGGGGTCAGGATCGTGACCGTCACGTACGGCTCCTCGATGCCGGCCAGCTCGTTGGCCGGCGGCATCGCCGACGGGTTGTCGACGATCTCGGTCCCCCCGTCGGTGCGGTGGGCGCGGTACTCCACGTTGGCGGCCGTCGCCACCAGCGACAGGTCGTACTCGCGCTCGAGCCGCTCGCGGATGATCTCCATGTGGAGGAGGCCGAGGAAGCCGCAGCGGAACCCGAACCCGAGCGCGCCGGACGTCTCGGGCTCGTAGGTGAACGACGAGTCGTTGAGGCGGAGCTTCTCGAGCGCGTCGCGCAGGTCCGCGTACTCGTCGCCGACCACCGGGTACAGGCCGCAGAACACCATCGGCTTCGGGTCGCGGTAGCCGGCCAGCGGGGCCCCGGGGCGGGCGGCGGTCGTGACCGTCTCGCCGACGCGGGCCTCCCCGACGTCCTTGATCCCGGCGATGAGGTAGCCGACCTCGCCCGGGCCGAGCGCCGCCACCGGGGTGGGCTCGGGGGTGCGGACCCCCACCTCCTCGGCGTCGTGGGTCGCGCCCGCCTGCAGGTACCGGAGGCGGGCGCCGGTGGCGAGCGTCCCGTCGAAGACCCGCACCGCGCTCACCACCCCGCGGTACGGGTCGTAGAACGAATCGAACAGCAGGCCCCGCAGCGGCGCGTCGGCGTCGCCGGTGGGGGCGGGGATGCGGGCCACGACGGCGTCGAGCAGCTCGGGGACCCCCTCCCCCGTCTTGGCCGAGATGCGGAGCACCTCGTCGGCGGGGATGCCGAGGACCCGCTCGATCTCGTCCGCGCGACGGTCGGGCTCGGCCTGCGGCAGGTCGATCTTGTTGAGCACCGCCACGATGGTGAGGTCGGCCTCGACGGCGGCGTAGCAGTTGGCGAGCGTCTGGGCCTCGATGCCCTGGCTGGCGTCGACGAGCAGGACCGCCCCCTCGCAGGCGGCGAGGCTGCGGGAGACCTCATAGGCGAAGTCGACGTGCCCGGGCGTGTCGATGAGGTGGAGCACGTGGTCGCGCCACACGAGGCGGACGTTCTGGGCCTTGATCGTGATCCCCCGCTCGCGCTCCAGGTCCATCGAATCGAGGAACTGCTCGCGCATCGACCGGGCGTCGACGGCGCCGCACAGCTCGAGGATGCGGTCGGCGAGCGTGCTCTTGCCGTGGTCGACGTGGCTGAGCAGCGAGAAGCACCGGCTGCGTGCGATCTCCAAGCCGGCTCCGGGGGCGTCGCGGACGGGGTCGCCGCGCCCGGCCGGGCGCGGGACCGAGTTGGCCCGTCGAGCGTAGCGACGGGGTGCGAGCGTCCCGACCGTCGGCGCCGGCTCGAGCCGTCCGTGCCGCCGACTGCTAGCGTGGCGCCCTCTTCCGAGGAACGGGATTCGACGAGCCGTGGCGAACATCAAGGGTCAGCGCAAGCGGAACCGCCAGAACGAGCACCGTCGGCTCCGCAACAAGACCGTGCGCACGGAGCTGAAGAGCCGGGTGAAGGCGGCCGGCGTGGCCGCGGCCGAGGGCTCGCCGGAGGCCGACGAGCTGCTCCGTCGGGCCCAGCAGCGCCTGGCGAAGGCGGGCGCGAAGGGCCGGATCCATCCCCGTCAGGCCGCCCGGCGGACCTCCCGGCTCATGAGGCGCGCCGCGAAGAGCGCCGGCTAGGCGCCGGTCGCCGGCTGCCCGGCGTGAGGGCGGCCAGGCGGGCCACGAGCAGCTCGACGACGACGTCCTCGGGGATCGCCCGGGCGCCCTTCACGTCGAGGTCGGCCTGCGCGAGCAGGTCGAAGGCGCGCCGCAACCCTTCGGAGCCGAGGGCGCGGGCCTGGCGGAGCCGGAACCCAGCCGACCGCGGGTTCGCGCGCGCGCCGAGCGCGGCGGCGGCGTCCTCGCTGGTGCGGACGGCGGGATCGTCGAGCGCCAGCAGCCGGCGGTAGTGCCCGTGGAGCAGGCCGGTGAGCTGGAGCGGGTGCATCGGGCGGGGCTGGCGCGGGCTGCTGACGACGAGAAGCCGACGGGCGACGGCGACGGCGCCGGCGACGTCGCCCCGCTCGATGGCGTTGGTGAGGTCCCAGGTCGGGATCGACCCCGCCTCGCCGAGGTAGGGCTCGACGTCGCTGACGTCGAGGTGCGCGCCCGCGCCGTGCGCGCCCGCCAGCGTGACGACGAGGCCCGGGAGGAGCCCCGCGTCCTGCCCCACGTGGCCGAGCACGGCCTCGACGGCTGCCGGCGTGAGCTCGAGGTCGGCCGCCGCCAGCTCGCCCGCCAAGACGTCCGGGGCCCGCTCGGTGGCGGGCGCGGTCACCACCCCCCGGCTGCGGACCTGCCGCTCGACGGCGTCGGGGGTCTTGCCGCCGCCGGCGACGAGGACCAGCTCGGTGGTCGCCAGCGGGTCCTCGAGGTAGGCGAGGAGGACCGGGACGTCGCTCGCGCGCAGGCCCCCGATCTCGCGGACCACGACGATGCGGCGCTCGGTCATGAACGGCGGGCTCGACGCCGCGTTCACGACCGCACCGACCGTGCCTTCGCGGGTGTCGCCGGCGCCGTCGTCGCCGTCGCCGCGCCCCGGGATCGTGAACTCCTCGACGGCGAGGACCCGGTCGTCGTCGCCGAGGAGCTCGGCGACGAGGGCGGTGGCGGCGTCGTCGCGCAGGCGCGGGTCCGCACCGGTGACGAGATGGACGCTCATCGCACGCCGACCGGCGCCTCGGCGAGGATGGCCTCGATCACCCGGCAGACCGCGACCGTCCCGGCCACGTCGTGGACGCGCACGATCCGGCAGCCGTGCGCGACGCCGTAGGCGACCGCCGCCAGCGAGGCGTCGCGGCGGTCCTCGATGCCGAGGTGGAGCAGCTCGCCGAGGAACCGCTTGTTCGAGGCCGACAGCAGCAGCGGGTACCCGAGCGCGGCGAAGGTGTCGCTGGCGGCGAGCAGGCGGGCGCTCATCGCGGGCGTCTTGCCGAGGTCCAGCCCGGCGTCGACCGCGACCTGGTCGGCGCCGAGCCCCGCGGCCCGCGCCTCGGCGGCGCGGTCCTCGAGGAAGGCGCGCACCTCGCCGAGCAGGTCGGCGTAGATCGGCTCGGGGTCGGGGACCCGGGGCCGGAGTCGGATGTGGGTGGCGACCACCGAGGCCCGGTGCCGCACCGCCACCGGGAGGTAGTCCGGGTCGGCGAACCCGCTGATGTCGTTGCCCACGACGGCACCGGCCTCGCAGGCGGCGTCGAGCACCGCGGCCCGCCAGGTGTCGATCGACAGGGGTGCCGGCAGCCGGTCGTGGAGGGCCGTCACCGTCGGCACGACGCGGTCGAGCTCCTCGGCTGGGCTCACGGCCGCACCGGGCCCGGCCTTCACCCCGCCCACGTCGAGCAGGTCGGCGCCGTCGGCCACCAGCTGCTCGGCGCGTGCGAGGAGCGCGTCGAGCCCGTACGTGGCGCCCCGGTCGAAGAACGAGTCGGGGGTTCGGTTCAGGACGCCCATGACGAGCGTCCGGCTCGTGAGGTCGTGCCGGTGCTCGCCGAGACGAAAGGCCCACGGCATCCGGCCGGAGCCTATGCGCCTCGGTCAACGACGCCGGCGGCGGCGTCAGCCGGGCGTCGTCGGCACCGGACTGGAACTGGACGTCGTGGTCGACGAGGCGCCGACCGGCACGAGCACCTGCTGGCCGTCGCGCAGGAGCGCGGCCAGGTTGAGCCGGTTCAGGTCGGCGGCGGCGAGCGCCCCACCCGCGGCGTCCAGGGCGTCGATGACGCGCGCGCCGGCCCGCAGCTCGACCACGCCCGGGCGGGTCACGGCCCCGGCCACGTGGACCACGACGTGGGCGTGGGGAGTCAGGGTCGCGGCGCGGGCCGCCGCGGCCTTCGGCACGGGGGCGGGGCCGCTCGACGCCCGGTAGGAGATGAGCGCGGCGCTGATCGTGATCACGGCCACCACGGCCATCGCGGCGCGCCCCTCGCCCCCGAGGCCGAGCCGGAGGGCGTTTGGATCGCGGCGCGCCCGCCGGCGTCGGCGCGGTGGGTCCTCGGGGCCCCAGAACCCGGGGTCAGGGTCCTCCGCCTCGTCCAGGGCGCCCGGCGGCGCGGCGTGGGGGCTGGGATCGTGGTCGAGCACGGCGACCTCCGGCCATGACGGGATCCGGAGGAAGTGCCGCGGGGAAGGGCCTCGACGGTATCAGCCGAGCACGAAGTTCACGATGCGGCCGGGGACGACGACGACCTTGCGGACCTCGCGGCCGGCGAGCAGCGCGGCGACGCGGCGCTCGGCCCGGGCCGCCGTCTCGGCGTCGGCGGCCGTCGCGTCGGCGGCGACCACGATGCGGGCGCGCGGCTTGCCGTCGACCTGCACCGCCATCTCGACGGTCGGCTGGACGAGCAGCTCGGGATCGGGCTCCGGGAAGGGCTCGTAGGCGAGCGAGCCGTCGTGCCCGAGGCGCGCCCAGAGCTCCTCGGCGATGTGCGGGGCGAGGGGGCCGAGCATCAGCACCAACGGCTCGACGACCTCGCGAGGCGCGCGGCCTCGCTCCCCGACGACCTGCGTCAGCCCGTTGTTCAGCTCGAAGAGGCGGGCGATGGCGGTGTTGGACTTCAGAGCCATCATGTCGGCGCGCACCTCGGCGATGGTCCGGTGGAGGAGCCGGCGGGTGTCGGGGTCGGCGGGCGTCTCGGAGACGCGGAGCGCTCCGGTCTCCTCGTCGATGACGTTGCGCCACACGCGCTGGAGGAACCGGTGCACGCCGATGATGTCGGTGGTGCTCCACGGCCGGCTGGCGTCGAGCGGGCCCGTGAACATCTCGTACAGGCGCAGGGTGTCGGCGCCGTAGTCCCGGTAGACGTCGTCGGGCGTGACGACGTTCCGCAGGCTCTTGCCCATCTTGCCGAACTCCGGGGTCACCGGCTCCCCCCGGAACCGGTACTGCCCGCTGCGATGCTCGACCTCGGAGGCCTCGACGTAGAAGCCGCGCTCGTCCCGGTAGGCGGGCGCCTGGATGTAGCCCTGGTTGTAGAGGCGGTGGAAGGGCTCGGGCGTCGAGACGTGCTCGAGGTCGAAGAGGACCTTGTGCCAGAACCGCGCGTAGAGCAGGTGCAGCACCGCGTGCTCCACCCCGCCGACGTAGAGGTCGACGCCCCCGCTCGGACCGCCCGTCATCCAGTACCGCTCGACGGCCGGGTCGACGAGACGGTCCTCGTTCGTCGGGTCCAGGTACCGCAGGTAGTACCAGCACGAGCCGGCCCACTGGGGCATGGTGTTGGTCTCGCGGCGGTAGCGGCGGACGCCCTCGCCGAGGTCGAGCTCGACCTCGGCCCAGTGCTCCGCGCGCGCGAGCGGCGCTTCCGGTGGCGTGTCGGCGTCGTCGTCCTCGACCACCCGGGGCTCGAACTCGTCGAGCTCCGGCAGCTCGACCGGCAGCATCGACGCCCGCACGCCCCGAGGCAGCCCGTCCTCGCCGTAGACGATCGGGAACGGCTCGCCCCAGTAGCGCTGCCGGCTGAACAGCCAGTCGCGCAGCTTGAAGGTCACCGTGCCCTCCCCCGCGCCCTGCTGCTCCAGCCACTCGATGATCCGGCGCTTGGCGTCCTCGACGCCGAGGCCGTTCAGGAACCCGCTGTTGATCGCCGGGCCTTCGCCCGTGTACGCCTCGCCCTGGAAGTCGGGTGGCGGCTGCACGGTCCGCACCCGGGGAAGATCGAACGTGGCCGCGAACTCCCAGTCCCGCTGGTCCTGCCCGGGCACGCCCATGATCGCCCCGGTCCCGTAGCCCATGAGGACGTAGTCGGCGACGAACACCGGGATGAGTCCGCCGGTGGCCGGGTTGGCGGCGAACGCGCCGGCGAAGACGCCGGTCTTCTCGCGCCCCTCGGCCTGGCGCTCGAGCTCGGTGCGGCGGACGGCGAAGTCGCGGTAGCGCCGGATCGCCTCGCCCGGCTCGACGTCGGCACCGAAGACCCCGCGCCACGAGGGCGGGACCTCGGACCGCTCGTCGCCGATCGTGGCGCCCGGCCAGTCGCTCGGCACGATGCGATCGACGAGCGGGTGCTCGGGCGCCAGGACCACGTAGGTGGCACCGAACACCGTGTCGGGACGGGTCGTGAACACCTCGATGTCCAGGCCCTCGTGGTGCTCCACCGGGAACCGGATGGTGGCGCCGGTGCTCCGGCCGATCCAGTTGCGCTGCATGACCTTGATCGGCTCGGGCCACTCGAGCAGGTCGAGATCGTCGAGCAAGCGGTCGGCGTACTTGGTGATCCGCAGCATCCACTGCTCGAGGGGACGCTTGTAGACCGGGTGGTTCCCCCGCTCGCTGCGGCCCTCGGCGTTGACCTCCTCGTTCGCCAGCACCGTCCCGAGGGCCGGGCACCAGTTCACGAGGGCCTCTTCTCGGTACGCGAGCCGGTGCGTGTCGACCACCAGCCGCCGGGATCGCTCGTCGAGGTCGGTCCACGGGAGACGGTCCGGGTTCGCCTCGCTCGTGGGCTCACGGACGCCGGACTCGAAGGCGGCGACGAGGGTCTCGATCGGGCGGGCGCGATCGGCGTCCTCGTCGTACCAGGCGTTGAACATCTGGAGGAAGATCCACTGGGTCCACCGGTAGTAGTGGAGGTCGGTGGTCGCGACGCCGCGCCTCGGGTCGTGGCCGAGCCCCAGGGCGCGGAGCTGCCGCTTCATCGTGGCGATGTTCTGCTCCGTGGTGACACGCGGGTGCTGCCCGGTCTGCAGCGCGAACTGCTCGGCGGGCAGGCCGAACGCGTCGTAGCCCATCGCGTGGAGCACGTTGCGGCCCATCATCCGCTGGAAGCGGGCGTAGACGTCGGTCCCGATGTACCCGAGGGGATGACCCACGTGCAGCCCGGCGCCGCTCGGGTACGGGAACATGTCGAGCACGTAGAGCTTCGAGCTGTCCGCGACCCGCTCGAAACCCTCCCGGAGCGGACCCGACGGGTTCGGCGTCCAGAAGGTCCGGCGCTCCTCCCAGTTGTCCTGCCACCTGGCTTCGATCTCGTTGGCGAGACGCGCGTCGTAGCGGTGCGGCGGAGCGTCAGCGGCGCCTCGTCGTTCGTCGGTCATGTGGACGGCGAGCGTAGCGACGCGTCGCGCGAGCGACGCCGGACTTCGCGCTCGGGGCCCGAACGACTGTTCGACCGCGCTCGCGACCGGGGCTCACTGGTACCGTTTCCATTCCCCTGGGCCTGTAGCTCAGTTCGGTAGAGCGCCTCCATGGCATGGAGGAAGTCAGGGGTTCAAGTCCCCTCAGGTCCACACGCTCAGGTCCACACCCTCAGGTCCACGGCGTCGTCGAATTCACAACATCGCGTCGTCGCGCTCGTCGGCCTAGCGAGGACCCGGTCCGTGAAGGACCTCTTCGTCGCGTTCGGGTCTACGTCACGATTCGGTCCCGCCGGAAGATCACGGCGGAGACGACGAGCAGCCACACAATCGCGAGGACGGCTCCGAGAAAGCCGATCGGGCCGGCCAGCGACAGGATCGCGATCACGATCGCCGCCCACCCCAGCCACCGTGGCAGCAGGGGTCGCCTCACCGTCGAGATTCCCGTCGCGAGCAGCAAGACGGCGATTCCACCGGTGACCACGAAGAAGTCGTTGTTGAACAGGACGTTCAAGGTCTGTGCGGGCGCCGCGAACCTGTGTTCCCCGGCCCGGGCCAGCGCGAAGCCGACCACGGCGTCGAGCAACGCGCCCCCGGCCAAGATCACCGCCCCGCCAAACGCGGCGACGGAAAGCACGTCGCCACCCGCTTCTCCGCTCTGGAGAAGCTCGCGAAGACGCGCTGCGAACAAGACCACCAGCACCCCGCCGATCGCCAAGATGAGGCTCGAGATCCTTGTCACCGTCAGATGGTCATGGAAATACGACACCACCTTCGCCGCGCTCGCGTCGTCCTGCGGGGAGGGTCCCCCGAGGACGGTGCCCACGGCGAACAGAACACCCGCACCTACCCCGCACAACGCCAGCCACCGTCGCAGCGTCATCCCTGCCTCCCTCCCTCGACACCAACGTTCCGCGGAGCCTGGTGCGGCCGCCGCGCAACATCCGCCTCAATCACGAGGGTCTCCTTTGTCGTCGTGATCCGACGTCGCGTCGCGCTGCCGGACCACGTGCTGGCCGAAGGCGGGGAACCCAGCGACCGGGCCGGATCACTTGGTGACCGTGAACTCGGAGTGCATGCCCAGCTGGGCGTGGGGCGGCCCGCTGCCTTGGCTGGACGAGGTCGTGCCCTTCGGGACGAGGCAGAGCGCGACGTAGCGTCCCGGCGCGTTGAGCTGGAAGTAGCCGACACTGGTCTGACCAGGGTCCGACCCCGTGACACCGAGGTTCTCGACCCTCGTCCTGGCCTGGCCTTGCGGCAGGGCGAGGAGGGCCTTCACCGAGTCGGACGTCTTGATCCGCGCGATTCTGATCTCGTGGCTCTCGGAGCCTGCGTTCTTGAAGCTGACCACGACAACGCCCGTCTTCAGGGTCTTGGGGACGCCCTTCAACGCGTACTCGACGCCGGTCACGTTGATCACGTGGTAGCCGCAGTTCTTCACCGCGTAGGTGTCGATCTTGCTGCCCGCGTCAGAGACCGCCGAATCGTTGAGCGCGGCCTGGAAGTTCGCGTGCAGCGCGTTCGCGATAATCGTCTCCTGGCCGACGATCGCGGCCGGTGCGCTCGTGACCGCTTGGTCGACCAACGTGAGGATCGGACCTGACGCTTGCTGGATCTGAGCCGGGCTCGGCTGCCCGGCGGCCGTGGCGGTCGCGAACAGGCGGTTGAGCTGGAGGTTGATCTTCACGTTCGTCGCGCAGAACGCCTTCTTGTCCGCGGCGACCGCCGGGTTCGACCAGGCCAGAGGCAGCCCGGCCACCAGGCAGCCACTCACCAGCAGCGCCCGAGTCCGCTTCACCGCGACTCTCCTCGTGCCACCGACCCGACCGGACCGGCCGGCGCCGGTACCGGAGCGGTCCGCACCGCATTCGCCTTAACCACGAGGGTTCCTTTCGTCGTCGCGAGTTGATGCTGCGCCGGTCTCGCCGACCGCTTGCCGGCTGAGGACGGCAAGCTTGGCGGCGGCGACCTCCAGCAGTGCCGGCATCGACTCCGCGGGGATCTCCAGCTGCTCCGCCATGGCCGCCATCGGCACCCCCGCTCGCTGCAGGGCGATGGCGACGGCGTAGACGACCGGCAGTCGCGTCAGCGGCCCGTCGGGCATGTCCGCGGTCGGCCGGTCGCTGCGCGGCTGCTCTGAGGGCATCCTCCGCAGTGTGCGAGCGCGGGCGCCGGCACGCATCGGTACCGCGTTACGGATCTTTTCGCCGCCGCGGGGCCCGAGGACTGCGTAGTGGCGCTATGGGGCAGCGGCGGTCATGCCCAACGCCACCGCCAGCTCGGGTCGCCCAGCCACGCCGAGCTTGGCGTAGACACGACTGAGGTGGGTCTCCACCGTCCTCACGGACACCACGAGTTGCTCGGCGATCTGACGGCTGGACCGGCCACCGACTGCCATGCGGGCGACCTCCAGCTCCCGGGCGGTCAGCGTCGCGGGCGACCGCTGCCAGTCGATGGTCGGGCTGGTTGCCCCCGGACACGACGCGAGGAGGGTCTCGCACCGCAGACCGAGCGACGCGGCCCGTGATCGGTCGCCGAGAGCCTGATAGCGGGCGGAGGCCGTCGCCGCCGCCTCTGCCGCCAGGATCCGCATCTCGAGCCGCTCGAGCCCGTCGGCGGCCGCCTCCAAGGCTGGCGCGTCGCCCGCGGCCAGCGCGGCGGCGTGGGTGGCCGCCACCGCCGCGAACGGTCCGTCCACGATCGAGACGAGGGACGCCAACCGGTCCGTCACGGACGACGCCTGCCCGAGCCTCGCGCGGCCGTGCCGCGCTTGGAGCTCGTAGGGGAACTGGCCTCGATGGCGGGCCGCGGTTGCAACCTCCTCCAGGTGCGCCGCGGCGCCCGCGGCGTCGCCGCCGGCCGCCTCAACCCACGCCGCCGAGATCTCCAACAGCGGGTCGAACCACACCAGACTCGGCGTCCGCGCCTCGCTGGACTCCGCGAGGGCGGTGCGGGCTCCGCGGAGGTCACCTGAGAAGACCCGGGCCAGCACGAGCCCGGCCGCGGCCAGGATCGCCCCGCCGGCCCAGTCCTCGGTTCGGAGCACCTCCCATCCCTCACCCAGGCGCCGTTCGGCGGTCACCGCATCACCTTGGAGCAGCTCGACCCAGCCGGTCAGGGCCGAGCCCACCGCGACGAACTTGTGGTGGCGCTGCTGGAGGCCCAGTTCGAGGTACGCGGCCGCCAGGGACCCTGCTCGAGGGATGTCACCACCGAGGAACGCGGCGACCCAGGTCGCCGCCGGACCCCAGTCGGCGAGCTCATGCGACTGGGCGGCGGCGGCCAGCCGGGGCTCGTTCCACCTCCGCGCCGCGGCCAGCGCGTCGTCACCCCGTCCGGAGAACGCGCTGCCGTTCGCGACCGCGCCGAGCGCAGTCAGGGTCACCTCTGGCTCCTGGCCGGGGTCGCGTGCCACCGGCGCGGCCATGGCCACTGCCTCGGCGGGAAACCCAAGCGCCGCTCGAAGCTTGGCCTGGTACGCCGCCAGCCAGGCCCGAGCCGGTTCGGCCGTCACCGTCGCCTCGGCGCGGGCGAGCACGTCTTCGGCTGCGGCGGTATCACGCACACCGAACCACAGCGTCTTGGCCTTAAACACCGCCAGCTCGGCCTGCTCGGTGTCGTTACTGGGTTCGGTCCCGTCGAGTTCGGCGAGCACGTCGCGATAGCGCCCCTGCCGGTACAGGGACTCGGCCAACGCCACCCTCGCTCGGTGATCGGCCGGCGCAGCCGACACCGCGGCTCGGGCGAGCCGTTCGGCGAGTCGAAAGTCCAGCGCCTCGGCAGCCTGTCGGGCGCCAGCCACGAGCATCCCCAGGTCGCCGGTCCCACCGCTGTCGAGCCTCCAGGTGACGCAGCGCAGCAGGTCCTCCCGGCGATGTAACCCGATCCGGGCACAGCCGTCGGCCAGGCGACCCGCGAGCCAGCGCTGCCTGGCGACGGGCACGAGCGTCCGAACGACCTCGCCGAACATCGGGTGCGCGACGCGGGCAACCATCCGGTCGCCTTCGGGCCCGATCTCGATCAGGCCCGCGCTCTCGGCCTCGGCCAGACCGCGAGCCTCGGTCAACCCTTCGAGGACCTCCATCGGCACCGGGTCCGCCAGCGCGGTGATGTCAAGCCCCTCGCGGGCCGCGGTGCCGAGCTGTGCGATTCGAGTCTTGATCAACTCGACCAGCCGGTCGCCGACCGGTACTGGCCCGGCGAGGCGCCAGCGGCCCTCGATCTCTCGCAACGCGCCGCTCGTGGTGGCGCTGCGGAGCAGCTCGCGCACGTACAACGGGTTTCCCTGGCTCGCCTCCCACAACGAGTGCAGTTCCAGTGACCCACAGGGTCCGCCCAACGTGGCCACGATCAACTCGTCGGTCTCCGCGCGAGAAAGCGGCTGTAGCTCCACCCGTTCAGCCCAACCGTCCTTCCAGAGCGCAGTCACGGCATCGGGTGCCGGCTCAGCCGTTCGCACCGTGACCAAGACCGCGGCGACGCCAGACACCACGAGCTGATGCAGCACCATTGCCGACACGTCGTCCGCCAGGTGTGCGTCGTCGACGGCCACCAGCGGTAACGGAGCCCCATCGGGGGCGTCAAAGTTCCGGCGTATCTCGCTGGCAAACTTCAACGGGTCCGAAGGACGGACCGTTTCGCGCGTGTCGGACGGCAGCAGCGGTCCGAGGACGCCGAGCGGGATACCTTGACTCGACCGCGTCGCCGACACCCAGCAACCGGGCCGACCATCAGCCGCCACCGCCGCCTGGACCTCCCGTGCAAGACGGGTCTTGCCCACCCCCGACACGCCCGCCAACACCACGCTCGACGACCGGTCCAGGTACGCACGCAGGACGCGCGCCTCCGCACCCCGCCCCACCAAGCCCTCCGCCTCCACGAACGGGCACGATAGACGGCCCCTCGCTGACGCCCTGGCGGGTGCGGTTGACACAGCGGATTGCGTCGCGCTTCTGAATCGCCCAACGGGTGGGAACGCGCGGGGCGCGAGACGCCCGCTCACCGCGAGCGCGAGGTCATCGAGCGGACCGCGGACGCCAGGATCGGCGGCCCCTCCCCAGTAACTTCGCCAATTCCTCGAAGAGTCCAGGTGTCCCCACAGGTCCACAGAGCGTGGAGCGCCGGAGACAGTGGCGTCGGTGCACCGGCATGATGTGCCGGTACCCCAGCTCTCGGATGCTGGGACCGGCGCCGTCAAGTTTGGGGTCACTCCCTCAAGAGGTCACGTCGCCTACTAGACGTTCCGTGACGGGGCGGTCGACCTCCTGACGTTCCGTGAGTGGAGCGCAGCGTCGACGCGGCATGGGGAGCATCCGGCGCACCTGCGCTTCTCGCATAACTGGGCTCGGGTCGCGGGGTGTCTACGTCGATCCTGCGGCGCTGGTGTCTCTGACCCGGTTCCGCCCGAGCGCAGTGGCGAGGTGGCCTCGTGGCTCGCGGTGCCACCCGCCGCAGCCCTTCCGATCGGTCGAGCGGATCAGTCCCGACTGGTGGGTCTTCCCGATCCGACCAGCATCGTTCGCCACGGGTCCGGCACATCCAGTCGCTCGACGCCGTCGTACATCCACAGGGTCGGCGTCGAGAGCACGAACGAGCACACGGCTCGGGATGGCTCGAATTCGTCTCCGAGGCCGACGAGAACGTCGTAGGTATGCAGGAGGAGCTCGTTCAGGGCCCGCGCGGCCCAGTCCGACGGTCGCAGGTCGAAGATCGTGTCCGACGCGACGGCGTCCGCAGGAGCGGCGGCGAGGACGGCTTCGAAGGTGCGCCCGACCGCGCCCAGTGCCTCGACCAGCTGTGACGGGGTTGCGTCCGGCTGCGCGTGGAGCTCTGTCAGCCGCAGCCACCCGTCCCGGACCCGCCCGGCGAGCTGCAGCGAGTACGAGAAGAGGCAGTCGGTCACGTGATCGACCGTCTGCCAACAGCTCCAGTCCAGCGTCCCGGCGGGCGCCGACCAGTCTCGGTCGGCAACCCGCGACAGCGCTCCCAGCGATTCACCGAGACCGACGCCGAACAGCTCGATCGGGCCCGGCATCGTCGGAGTGGCAGCCTCGCCCACGGCACGTCAGGGTATTTCACAGACCGAGAAGCACTCCCTGGTCCCCGGCGCGGGCCCGACCCGATGTCGATCTGGCCGACCCTGGTTCGTCGTAGGGGTGCACCGACACCACAAGGAGGCAGCCGTGCGATACGCGCTGATGATCTGCACCGACGAGACCCCGACCGGCGAGGACGAGACGGCCCTGCTGGCCGAGTACGCCGCGTTCGGCGAGGAGATGGGGCGTCGGGGCGTCCTGCAGGGTGGGGAGCGGTTCCGCCCGACCACCGACGCCACGACCGTTCGGGTGCGCGACGGCGAGGTCCTGACCACCGACGGCCCCTTCGCCGAGACGAAGGAGCAGATCGGGGGATACTTCGTCGTCGACTGCAAGGATCTCGACGCCGCCATCGAGGTCGCGTCGAAGATCCCCGGGGCCAGGACCGGGTCGATCGAGGTGAGGCCGATCTGGGAGATGTAGCGCCCGACGTCGAAGCTGCGGTCGCCGAGGCCTTCCGAGAGGAGTGGGGACGCGTCGTCGCCACGCTGATCCGCGGGACCGGCGACTGGGACCTGGCCGAGGAGTGCGCGCAGGACGCCTTCGCGCGGGCGCTCGAGCGGTGGCCGCGAGACGGCGTCCCACGCAATCCCGGCGGCTGGCTCACAACGACGGCTCGCAACCGCGCCCTCGACCGGCTGCGCCGCACGGCGACCGGGGCCGCCAGGCTGCAGGAGGTAGCGGTGCTCTCGCGTCGTGACGAACCGATCGGCCAGGATCCGAGCGGCATCGACGACGACCGGCTGCGGCTGATCTTCACCTGCTGCCACCCGGCGCTGGTCCCGGAGGCCCAGGTCGCGCTCACGCTCCGGACGCTCGCCGGGCTGACCACGGCCGAGATCGCTCGAGCGTTCCTGGTCCCGGAGACCACGATGGCGCAGCGGCTCGTGCGCGCCAAGCGCAAGATCCGCAACGCCGGCATCCCCTACCGGGTGCCGCCCGCGCACCTGCTGCCGGAGCGGACCGGCGCGGTGCTGGCGGTCTTGTACCTGCTGTTCAACGAGGGCTACGCGGCGACGGCGGGCGCCGACCTCGTGCGCGGGCGGCTGTGCGAGGAGGCCATCCGACTGGCGCGGACCGTCGCCGGGCTGATGCCCGACGAGCCCGAGGTGCTCGGCCTCCTGGCGCTGCTGCTGCTCCAGGACGCTCGCCGGTTCGCTCGCGTCGACCCCGCGGGCGACCTGGTGCCTCTCGAGGAGCAGGACCGATCCCGATGGGATCGGGCCGCCATCGACGAGGCGATCGTCGTGCTCGACGCGGCGCGCCGGCGCGACCGCCTGGGGCCGTACCAGCTGCAAGCGGCGATCGCCGAGGTCCACGCCCAGACGCCCGAGGCGGCCGCCACCGACTGGTCCGAGATCGCGGCCCGGTACGGCGTGCTGCTCGAGATGGTGGCGTCGCCGGTCGTGGAGCTGAACCGGGCGGTCGCGGTGGCGATGGCCGACGGCCCCGAGGCCGGGCTGCGGCTCGTCGACGAGCTCGAGGCGTCCGGCGCCTTGGCCGAGTACCACCTGCTGCCGGCCACCCGAGCGGACCTGCTCCGACGCCTCGGACGGCGCGCCGAGGCGGCGGCCGCCTACCGCGACGCCATCAGCCTGGCCGCCACCGACGCCGAGCACCGGTATCTCCACCGGCGCCTGGCCGAGACCACCGCCGAGCGCTGATCACCGGGCGGGCGTCGCTCCTAGAGTGACCGCGGCCGCGGGCCGCGGCGAAGCGGCACGACCGACGGTCCTCGGACGAGACACCGGAGGCGCGACCGATGCTGCTGGACGGCTTCAACCACGTCGCCATCCTCACGAAGGACCCGAGACGGCTGCACGCCTTCTACGAGGAGGTGTTCGACGCCACCGTGCTGCGCGACGGCCCGGAGGAGGGCGGCCCGGCCACGGTTCGGCTGTCGATCGTCGAGGTGGGCCCGCACTCGGAGCTCAACGTGTTCCACGTCGACGGCAACTCCGAGGCCGACCGGCAGACCCCGATGTTCGGGCGCGGCCGGATCGACCACCTGGCGCTCCAGGCGGGGTCCATCGACGCGTTCGAGACGATCCGCGACCGGCTCATGGCTCGCGGCGCCAACGACGGGTTCGTGACCGACTTCGGCCCGATCCTCAGCCTGTTCTTCCGCGACCCGGATGGCCTCGAGTGCGAGGTCTGTGTCGAGAACCCCGACGCCGAACCCGGCGTGTCCCACCCACCGGGGACGCCGGCGGCCCGGTACCAGCGCCCGAGCTAACGCCGACCGCGGCGCCCCGGCGGTCCGGCGCGGGGTCAGGCCGGGGACGCGTGCCGCGGCGCGAAGGCCACGTGCTCGCCCATCGTGCGCTGGAACCACAGCACCGACAGGGCGATGGCGAGGCCGGTGATCGTGAGCGAGGAGACCGTTCGCGTGACGACGAACACCCCGACCGACTGGCTGAGCAGCAGCCAGCTGCCGAGCACCGCGATCGTGAGCTCGGTCACCGCCCAGAGCAGCGTGATCTGGACGAAGAACCGTCGCATCGGCGCCGCCGAGGCGACGTCGTCGGGGATCGGGCAGAAGTCCCGGGCCAGCCGCCCGGCCAGGGGGCGGCTCGTGACCGCAGACACGAAGAAGGCCACCGCGACCAACGCGGTGCCGAGCGCCGGCTGCAGGAAGTAGAGGAAGGTGCTGCCGGTGGCGAGGGCGAGCACCGAGCGGGCGGTGATCGTGAGGGCGCCGAGCAGGAGGATCCCCGGGACCCTTCGGCCGGTGACGAGCCGACCGGCGATGGCGGCGTAGGCGAAGCCGGCGCCGGCGATCACCGCGCCGGCCACGTTGAAGAAGTGGAGGGCGAGCAGGAACACGGTCACCGGGGCGATCATGCCCTCGACGACGCGCGGGGCGGCGTGGCGGACCAGCGCCCCGAGCCGTGGGATCACGAACGGGGCTCCATCCACGCCGTGCTTATCGTCGCGGAACCGTCGGCGCTGAAACGTCCTTTCAGCGGGGTGGCCGGCGCCTGCCAAGATCGGGGCACGGCCGGCCGGGTGGCTCCCAGCCATACCCCCCAGGCGGAGGAGACCTCGGCCGGCCGCCAGCACGCGGGGCTGCCGGCGCGACACGGGGGGCGGCGTGGCGGGCTCGGGGCGCGCCGCCACTACGACAGCACGTCCTTGCGCCGGAAGTACCACCAGGCGACGCCTCCGAACACCACCAGGTACGGGATCTGGAGCAGCGTGCCGCGGAGCATGTCGCCGGTGGGGCCGCTGCCCTGGAAGAGGCTGGTCCAGGCGTCGAGGTAGTGGGTGGGGAACCCGTTGCGGATCGACCCGATGGAGGAGATGCCGTCGAGGATCTGCGAGACGATGTAGAGGCCGACGCCGGCGAACACGGCGGCGGCGGGCGAGTCCGTCATCGTCGACACCATGAACGCGAGGGCGCCCACCCCGAGCAGGCTCCAGAACACGTAGGCGCTGGCGATGGCGAGGTTGCCGACGATCTGGCCGACGGACTGGTGGAAGGCGGCGCCGGGCAGCGGCAGGTTCAGGGGGTGCCAGCCGAAGGCGATGGCGCCGGCGATGAGGCCGGTGACGCCGATGAGCGCGGTGGCGATGAGCGCCATGAGCCCGGCCGACTCGACCTTCACGAGCAGCAGCCGGCTGCGGTTGACGGGCCGGGTGAGCATGGCTCGGAGGTTGCCCCAGTTGGCCTCGGAGGCGACGGCGTCGCCGGCGAAGAGGGCGACGAGGACCACGAGCAGGAACCGGCTCATGAAGCGCAACGCCGCGACGGGCAGGAACAGGCCGGTGTGGACGGCGAGGTACGGGAAGGGCCCGCCGCCGCCGCCGCCCGACGCGCTGGGCGGGTTCGCCTTGATCGCGATCGTCGTGATCACCGGGATGGCCACGGTGATGCCGAGCGCCACGTAGGTGCGGGGGCGCCGCCACTGCTTCGTCATCTCGGTGCGGAACAGCGCCAGCATCAGCCCTCCTCGCCCGCGACGAGCCCGAGGAAGGCGTCCTCGAGGCGGTGCGACGACTCGACCGTGTCGACCCCGACCCCGGCCTCGACGAGGGCGGCGACCAGGTCGGAGCGGCGGACGCCGTCGACGTCGACGCGCAGCCCCGGCGGCTGCGCCGTGACCGACCGCACGCCCGGATGGGCGGCGAGCACCTGCTCGGCGCGCGCGACGTCGTCGATCCCGAAGTACACCGAGCCGCCGGCGGCCGTGAGCTCGTCGATCGTGCCCGCGGCCACCAGCCGGCCCCGGTCCATCACGACGACGTGGCTGCAGACCTGCTCGACCTCGGCCAGCAGGTGCGACGAGAGCAGGACGGTGACGTCGTGCGCGGCGAGGCGCCGCAGCAGGTCGCGGACCTCGCGCATCTCGCCCGGGTCGAGGCCGTTCGTGGGCTCGTCGAGGACGAGCACCTCGGGCCGGCCGAGCAGGGCCCGGGCGATGCCGAGCCGCTGGCGCATGCCCTGCGAGTAGGTCTTCACCTTCCGGTTCACGGCGCTGCCGAGGCCCGCCACCGCCAGCGCCTCCTCGACGTTGGCGGTCGCGAAGTCGCCGCCGGCCTCCTGCCAGTGCACCTGGAGGTTGCGGAGCCCGGTCAGGAAGGGCACGAAGTCGGAGTGCTCGATCATCGTGCCGACGCGCGCCAAGACCGGGTTGCTCGGCGTCATCGTCACCCCGAGCATCCGGGCCGCCCCGGCGGTCGGGCGCAGCAGCCCCACGAGGACCCGCAGCGTGGTCGTCTTGCCGGCGCCGTTCGGACCCAGCAGCCCGCACACCTGCCCGCGGTCGACGCGGAAGCTCACGTCGTCGACGGCGCGCACCGAACCGAACTCCTTCGTGAGGCCGGCGATCTCGATCGCGGGCGCGCCACTCGCCATTCCGGGCGAGGCTACCCGCCGCATCTGCCGGCGAGGCACCGGCGCAGTTAAGAATCCGATAAAGAGCCGCGCGCGTCACCGCCCGAGCCACCGGGCGTCAACGCCGGAGGGGACCCGGCCCGGCCGTTCCTAGACTCGCCGCGTGATCGGCGTCATCGACTATCGGGCCGGGAACGCGCCGAGCGTCTCGTACGCGCTCACGCACCTCGGGCTCGACCACCGGCTGGTCGCCACCCCCGAGGCGCTCCGCTCCGCCGATCGGCTCGTGCTCCCCGGGGTCGGGGCGGCGCGGGCCACCCTCGACTCCCTGTACGGCGCCGACCTCGTCGACGGGCTCCACGAGCGGGTCCTCGGCGACGGCGTGCCGTTCCTCGGCATCTGCATCGGGCTGCAGGTGCTGTTCGAGCACTCGGAGGAGGGCGACGTCGAGGGGCTCGGCTGGATCCCCGGCGTGGTGCGACGGTTCCCCGACTCGGTCCGGGTGCCGCAGATCGGGTGGAACGCGGTGCGACCGACCCGGGCCCACCCGGTGACCGACGGGCTCGGGAACTCCGCCCACTGCTACTTCGTGAACTCGTACTACTGCGAACCCGCCGACCCCGGCGACCTGCTCGCCGTCACCGAGTACGGCTCGCCGTTCTGCTCCGTCGCCGCCCGCGGCAACGTCCTCGCCACCCAGTTCCACGCCGAGAAGAGCGGCCCGCTGGGGCTCGGGCTGCTCGAGCGCTTCGCCGACTGGGAGCCGCGATGCTGACGAAGCGGCTCATCGCCTGCTTCGACGTGATCGCGGGCCGGGTCACGAAGGCGCAGCAGTTCCAGGACAACATCGACGTGGCGCCGGCCGAGGCGCTGGCGGCGCGCCTGTACCGCGACCAGATCGACGAGATCGTCTTCTACGACATCACCGCCAGCGCCGAGCGCCGCCGGCTCGACCTCGACACCGTGCGGCGCGTCGCCCGGCACGTCTTCGTGCCGTTCACGGTCGGCGGCGGCGTCCGGTCCGTCGACGACATGTTCGAGGTGCTGAAGGCCGGGGCGGAGAAGATCAGCGTCGACTCGATGGCGGTGCGCGACCCGTCGATCATCCAGGCCGGCGCCGAGGCGTTCGGGCGCCAGTGCATCGTGCTCAGCACGCAGGTGAAGCGGGTCGGACGACGGCACGGGATCCCCAGCGGCTACGAGGTGTTCATCGACGGGGCCCGCGAGGCGACGGGGCTCGACGCGGTGGAGTGGGTCCGTCGAGGCGAGGAGCTCGGCGCCGGCGAGGTCGTCGTGAACAGCATCGACCGTGACGGCACCGCCACCGGCTACGACCTCGAGATCACCCGCGCCGTCGCCGACGCCGTGAACGTGCCCGTGATCGCCTCGGGCGGCGCGGGGACCGTCGACCACATCGCCGCCGGCCTGACCGACGGCGGCGCCCAGGCCGCGATCATCAGCTCGATCCTCTACTCGCCCCGCCTCGAGAACGTGGGCGTCGCGGCGCTGAAGACCGGGCTGGCGGCGCGGGGCGTGCCCACCCGCCCGTACCTCGAGCCGACGGACGGCTAGCGACCCTTGACCGCGACCGGCGCGGCGTCGGCGTCGACGGCGAGCCGCGCCGCGTCCGCCCACAGGCGGTCGAGGTCGTAGTAGGCGCGGGTCTCGTCCAGGAAGACGTGCACGACCACGTCGCCGTAGTCGAGGAGCACCCACGTGGCGTCGTCGAGGCCCTCGACCCCGATGGGCGGGCCGTCGACGGCCAGGGCTCGCCGCACCTCGTCGACGATCGTGCGCACCTGCCGGGTGTTCGAGGCACTGACGAGCACGAAGCAGTCGACGATGGCGAGGATGTCGCCGACCCCGAGCACGACGATGTCGGTGCCCTTCTTGTCGGCCGCGGCGCGGGCCGCGCTCGACGCCCGCAGGAGGGTGACGGGATCGGGTCTCGTCAAGGGGCGGTCCCGGCCTTCGACGGGTGCGGGCGGGACGCCGGGGGCATCACGGCGCAGTGTAGAGGCCCCGGGCCCGGATCTCCCGCAACACCGCGGGCGGCACGAGCCCGTCGACGGGTCGGCCGGCGGCGAGCCGGGCCCGCACGTCGCTCGACGACACGTCGAGGCGCGGGATGGAGAGGCGCTCGAAGCGCCAGCCGCCGCCGGGCGGCTCGGCGTGGGCGTCGCCGGCGCGCTCGACGACGACGATCGTCGCCAGGTCCCGCGTCTCGTCGAGGCGTCGCCACGTCGGCATGTTGGCGACGGCGTCGGCGCCGAGCATCAGGAAGAACTCGCGACCGGGCGCGGCCAGCTCCTCGAGGGTGTCGGCGGTGACCGACGGGCCGGCCCGGTCGACCTCGACGCTCGAGGCCTCGACGCCGTCCACGAGCTCGACGGCGGCGCGGGCCAGCGCCAGCCGGTCCTGCGCCGGGGCGCCGACCTGCCCGCGCTTCTGCCACGGGTCGCCGGCGACCACGAGCAGGACCAGGTCGAGGTGCAGTGCCCACCGCGCGTCGGCGGCGGCGACGACGTGGCCGACGTGCACGGGGTCGAACGTGCCGCCGAACACGCCGATGCGCTCCCCCACGACGGCAGTTTACGAGGCCGTCACACTGCCGACCCAGGAACGCGCTCGGAACACCTCGTAGGGTGACGGCCGTGGACGTGCCCGCGGGCCCCGAGCCACCCGCCGCGGCGGAGCACGTGCTCGTGCGCGTCTGGCTCCCCGACCGACCGGGCGCGCTCGGCCTCGTCGCGTCCCGGGTCGGCGCCGTGGGCGGCGACATCGTCGGCATCGACGTGCTCGAGCGCGGCGAGGAGGTCGCCGTCGACGAGTTCGCGGTCGTGCTGCCCGGTCTCGACCTCGTCGAGCTGCTCGTGCACGAGATCGAGGAGGTGGACGGCGCGTCGGTCGAGGAGGTGCGGGTCGTGACCGCGTTCCCCGACCCGCGCCTCGACGCCCTCGAGTCCGCCGCCGCCCTCTGCGAGGCCCGGTCCGTCGCCGCGCTCCACCTCCTGCTCGTCGAGCAGCTGCGCCGCGAGTTCCTCGCCGGGTGGGCGGCCCTCCTCGACGCCGGGCGGGTGGCCGCGGTCGACGGCGACGGGCACCCGACCGAGGAGCTCCTCGGGGCCCTCGCCGCCGGCACCGCGGCGTCGCCGCTCGTCGCCGCGGGGACGACCGGCCCTGACGACCTGGCCGTGGCCCCGCTCGTGGGCCACGACGCCACCCTCCTCGTCGGCCGCGACGGGCACCCGTTCCGGCGGCGGGAGCGGGCCCAGCTCCGGGCCTTGGCCCGGGTCGCCGGCCGAGCCTGGACCCTGCTCGACGACGCCTGAGCGTTCAGCCCTCGGCGACGGTGGCGACGAACCGCTCGAGCTGGCGGAGGTTCCGGCACTCGTAGACGCCGTCGCAGTAGGGGACGTACTCGGCCATGATCGAGTCGCCGGTGTCCCAGTAGCCGCGGGGCTCGGGGTTCAGCCAGTAGAGGTGGCGGGCCCGCTCCCCGAGCGCGCCGAGGACCCAGGCCTGGGAGGCGTGGTAGTTGTTGCGGGCGTCGCCGAGGAAGATCAGCGAGGTCTTCGGCGTCACCTCGGTGTGGTGGCGGTCCTCGAACACCTCGAAGGCGTGGCCGTAGTCGGAGTGGCCGTCGACCCACACGACGTCCGCCTCGGTGTTCACCCGGTGGACGGCCTCGGTGACGTCGTCCGACTCGGCGAAGAACCGCGTCACCTCGTCGATCCCGTCGATGAACACCCACGACCGCACCTTCGAGAACTGGCTGGCCATCGCGTAGACGAACTGGAGCGTGAACCGGGCGAAGCTCGCCACCGACCCGCTGATGTCGGCTACCACCATGATCTCGGGCCGGGACGGGTGCGGATGCCGGAACTTCGGCTCGGCGGGCACGCCGCCGTACGACAGGGAGGCCCGCACCGTCTTCCGGAAGTCCAGGTGGCCGCGGTGGCGGCGTCGGCGACGCTGGGCCAGCCGAGCGGCCAGCGCCCGCGTGAGCGGGTAGATGGCCCGCTGCAGCGCCAGCATCTCCTCGCGGGACGCGTGCATGAAGTCCACGTCCTCCGGCAGCGGCTTGCGGAGGGTGCGGGCCATGGCCTCGACGCCCCGGTCGGCGACGAGGCGGCGACGGATCTCGGACTCGATGAGCTCGCGCAGCACCCGCAGCCGCCGCTGGAAGTCCTCCGCCTGCAGCCGGGCGCCGAGGTCGTCCTGCGGGGCGTCGCCCTCGTCGGCGGCCCGGCCGGCGAGCCGCGCCGCCAGGTCGTCGAGGTCGAGCTGGCGCAGCGTCCGGTACAGGTAATAGGTGCCGCCGACGGGCCGGCCGGGCTCCATGCCCGCGAAGGCGCCGACGGCCGCAGCGGCGAGGCGGCGCAGCTCGTCGCGGTCCATGGTGAGGAGCGCCTCGAGCAGCAGCTGCGCCAGCTCCTCCCGGGTCAGGTCACCGCCGCCGCCCCCGCCCGCCTCGCCGGCCCGGTCGGCCAGCTCGGCCCACTCGTCGGCGTTCGGGTCGTCGGCGTCCACGCCCCGGCTGTAGAGGGAGAAGTAGACGTCGAACACGGTGTCGAACGCCGGCCGGTGCCGGTGGTGCTTGACGAGGGTGGCGCCGAGGGCCGTCTTCAGGACGTCGCGGTCGCGGATGTCGACGTGCTCGACCGCCCGCATGGCGTCGAGGTTCTCGGTCATCGACACCGGCAGGCCGGCGGCGCGCAGCTCGTGGACGAAGCCCTGCAGGACGTCGAGCATCTCAGGTGGGATCGCCGGCGGGCACCAGCTCCTTGCGGGCCTTGGCGATGTCCGACTGGTACTTCAGGAGCACGTGCAGCGTGTCGCCGATGACCTCGGGGGAGATCTCGGCGGTCCCGAGGTAGAGGAGGGTGCGGGCCCAGTCGATCGTCTCCGAGATCGACGGCGCCTTCTTCAGCTCGAGGTCTCGGATCGAGCGCACGACCCGGGCCACCTGCTCGGCGAGCTCGTCGTCGATCTCGGGGACCCGCACCCGCACGATGTCCTTCTCGCGCTCGATGTCGGGGTAGTCGACGTGCAGGTAGAGGCAGCGCCGCTTCAGCGCCTCCGACAGCTCGCGGGTGTTGTTCGAGGTCAGCACGACGAACGGCCGCTGGTGACCGACGATGGTGCCGAGCTCGGGGATCGACACCTGGAAGTCGGAGAGGACCTCGAGGAGCAGCGCCTCGGTCTCGATCTCGACCCGGTCGACCTCGTCGATGAGCAGGACCACCGGGTCCTCGGCGCGGATCGCCTCCAGCAGCGGCCGGGTGAGGAGGAACGGCTCCGAGAAGATGTCGGCCTCGACGTCGGCCCAAGAGGCCTCGTGCTCGCGGTCGGACTGGATGCGCAGGAGCTGCTTCTTGTAGTTCCACTCGTAGAGGGCCTTGGCCTCGTCGAGACCCTCGTAGCACTGGAGGCGGATGAGGCGCGCGCCGGTCGCCCGGCTCAGCGCCTTCGCCAGCTCGGTCTTGCCGACCCCGGCGGGGCCCTCGACCAGCACCGGCTTCTCGAGCCGGTCGGCCAGGTACACCACGCCGGCGATGGTGGCGTCGGCGAGGTAGTCGACGGCCCGCAGGCGCGGGATCACGTCGCCGACGGACGCGAAGCGGGTCGCCACTACTCGACCACCTGCCCGTCGCCCCACACCTCGTAGCGGTAGGTCGTGAGCTCGCGAGGGCCCATCGGGCCGCGGGCGTGCAGCTTCTGGGTCGAGATGCCGATCTCGGCGCCGAAGCCGAACCGCTCCCCGTCGGTGAAGCGCGTCGACGCGTTCACGATCACGACACCGGTGTCGACCTCGCGGGTGAACCGGCGGGCCGCGTCGAGGTCCCGGGTCACGATGGCGTCGGTGTGCCCGGAGCCGAACCGGTTGACGTGCTCGATGGCGGCGTCGATCGAGGCGACGACGGCCACGGCGAGGCGCAGGTCGAGGAACTCGCGGGCGAAGTCGTCGTCGGTGGCCGCGGCCATCGGCCGCACCCGACGGGCCGACTCGTCGCCGAGCAGCTCGACGCCGTAGGCCTCGAGCACGTCGGCGACCCGGGGCAGGAAGGCGGGGGCGACCGCCTCGTGCACGAGCAGCGACTCGGCGGCGTTGCACACGCCGGGTCGGCTGGTCTTGGCGTTCACGACGATGGCCAGGGCCTGCTCGAGGTCGGCGGCGGCGTCCACGTAGACGTGGCAGTTGCCGTCGCCGTCGATGACGACGGGGACGGTCGCGTGCTCGCGGACGCTCGCGATGAGCGCGGCGCCGCCGCGCGGGATGAGGCAGTCGATGTGGTCGGTGAGGCGCATGAGCTCGACGGCGGCGGCGTGGGAGGGGTCGTCGACGAGCTGCACCGCGTCGGTGGGCAGGCCCGCCTTCGTGACCGCGTCGCGCAGGACGTCGACGACGGCCCGGTTCGACCGCTGGGCGCTCGACGACCCCCGCAGGAGCACGGCGTTGCCGGCCTTCAGGGCGATGGCGGCGGCGTCGCTCGTGACGTTGGGGCGGTTCTCGTAGATGACGGCGACGACCCCGAGCGGGACCCGGACCCGACGCAGCTCGAGGCCGTTCGGCCGGCGCCACCCGTCGAGGACCTCGCCGAGGGGGTCGGGGAGGGCGGCCACCTGGCGCAGCCCGGCCGCCATGCCGGCGAGCCGGGTGTCGGTGAGCCGGAGCCGGTCGAGGGGGGCGGCGTCGAGGCCGTCGGCCTGGGCCGCGGCCACGTCGGCGGCGTTGGCCTCGAGCACCTCCGGGGCCCGCTCGAGGAGCAGGTCGGCGCCGGCCGACAGGGCCGCCTCGCGCTCCCCCGCGGCGGCGGTGAGGAGCCGCCGGGACGCCGCGGTGGCGCGGCGGCCCAGCTCGGCGACGGTGGGCACGCAGGGAGTGTACCGGCGGGCCTCGAACGCCCTTTGGGGCATTCGGTACGCGGGAGGGCCGCGAGGCCGCGCCGTTGCGGTGTCCCGCCGGCGCGGGCCTCGCGCCGCACCTCCCGCCACGCGTCGGCCGCCTGAGCCCCCGGTTCGGCGGTGGCCCTCCCCCCGTCGGCCGACGACGAGTGGGGGGAAGTGTGTCCCTTGTCACGCCCGGGCGCAAGGGCACCCCGCCGATTTTTCGGGCGCCGCGGCTCAGGCCAGCACGACGAGGTCGTCGCGGTGGATGACCTCGTGGGGGGCGCCCTCGGGGAGCTCGCCGGTCTTGCGGCCCGCCACCCGGCGGAGGGTGGCGCTGTCGTAGCGGACCAGGCCCTTCGCGAACGCGGCGCCGTCGTCGCTGACAACCTCGACGGCGTCGTCGGCGTCGAAGCGGCCGTCGACGCCCCGGACCCCGGCCGGCAGCAGCGACCGGTGGTCCTCGGCGAGGGCCCGGCGGGCCCCCGCGTCGACGACGACCCGACCGGCGGCGCCGCGAGCGAACGCGATCCAGAGCTTCCGGCTCGACAGGCGGGTGGCGCGGGGGCGAACGAGGGTGCCGACGGGCTGGGCCTCGATGGCCCGGCACAGCACGCCGGGCTCCTCGGCGGCGGCGATCACCGTTCGGACGCCGGACCACGCCGCGATCTTGGCCGCCGCCAGCTTGCTCGCCATGCCGCCGCTCCCCCGGTCGCTCCCGGCGCCGCCGGCGACCGCCTCGAGGGCGGCGTCGACCTCGACGATCTCCTCGATGAGCGAGGCCCGGTGGTCGAGGCGGGGGTCGGCGGTGAACAGCCCGTCGGTGTCGGTCAGCAGGACCAGCACGTCGGCGCCGACGAGGTGGGAGACGAGCGCCGCCAGCCGGTCGTTGTCGCCGTAGCGGATCTCGTCGTCGGCGACGGTGTCGTTCTCGTTCACGACCGGCACCACGCCGAGCTCGAGGAGGCAGGCCAGGGTCTGGCGGGCGTGCAGGTACTGCGACCGCTGCCCGAAGTCGTGCGGCGTGAGCAGCACCTGCCCGGCGACGAGCCCGCGCGCCGCGAGCAGCGCCGAGACCCGCTCCATGAGCCGGGGCTGGCCCACGGCCGCGACCGCCTGCAGCGCGCCGAGGTCGTCGGGGCGCTCCGTGAGCCCCAGCGCGGGGAGCCCGGCCGCGATCGCCCCCGAGGAGACGAGCACGACGACGTGACCGGCGGCGCGGGCGGCGGCCAGCTCGTCGCCGAGCTTGGCGAGGGCGGCGGCGTCGAGCTCGCCCGTCTCGCGGGTGATCGAGGAGGTCCCGACCTTGACCACGGCCTTCATCGGTCGGGCGCGTCCTCGACGTACTCGAGCTCGACCGCGCCGACGCGCACCACGTCACCGTCGCGCGCACCGGCGCGGGTGAGGGCCCGCTCCACGCCGAGACGCCGGAAGCGGTCGCGCACGTAGGCGAGCGCGCCGGCGTCGGTGAGGTCCGTCATGGCCACGACCCGCTCGGCGGCTCGGCCGGCGACGCGCCAGGCCCCGTCGTCGTCGCGCGCCACGACGAAGCCGTCCTCGTGGGGCCGGAGCACGACGACGCCGGCGCGAGGCGGCGCGACGTCGCGCGCCTCGGCGACCAGCGCGCCGAGCTGGCGGACGAACGTGTCGAGGCCGGCGTGGGTCACCGCCGACACGCGGAGGCCGGGCACCGACGCGGTGGCGACGTCGGCCTTCGTGCCGACGACGAGGCGGGGCCGGTCGAGCAGCTCGGGCCGATAGCGGCGCAGCTCCTCGAGCAGGGTGCGCTCCTGGTCGGCGGGGCTGCGCCCGTCGACGGCGGCGAGGTCGAGCAGCAGCACCAGCACGCGGGCCCGCTCCACGTGGCGGAGGAACCGGTGCCCGAGGCCGCGCCCGTCGGCGGCGCCCTCGACGAGACCCGGGATGTCGGCGAGGACGAACTCGTGGCCGTCGGCGCGCACCACGCCGAGGTGCGGCTCGAGGGTCGTGAACGGGTAGTCGGCGACCTTCGGCCGGGCCGCGCTCACCGACGCGATGAGCGTCGACTTGCCCGCGTTTGGGAATCCGACGAGGGCGGCGTCGGCGACCAGCTGCACCTCGAGCCGCAGCCAGCGCTCCTCCCCGTACTCGCCCTGCTGCGCGAACCCCGGCGCCCGCCGCCGGTTGGTCAGGAAGCGGGCGTTGCCCCGCCCGCCGCGGCCGCCGCGGGCGGCCACGTAGCGGTCGCCGGGGGCGACGAGGTCGGCGACGAGCTCCCCGCCCCGTTCCCGCACGACCGTCCCCTCGGGGACGCCGACGACGAGGTCGGCCCCGCGGACGCCGTGCCGCCGCCGCCCGGAGCCGTGGCCCCCCGACCCGGCCCGGCGGTGCGGGTGGTCGCGGAAGCCGAGGAGCGAGGCCACGTTGCGGTCGGCCTCGAGCACCAGGTCGCCGCCGTGGCCGCCGTCGCCGCCGTCCGGCCCGCCGCGGGCCACGTGGGCCTCCCGCCGGAACGACACCGCGCCGGCCCCGCCGTCCCCGCCCCGCAGGTTGACCTGCACCTCGTCGACGAAGGAGGACCGGGCCATGACCCGAGGATAGGGAGAGGGTGGCCGGGGGGCGGGACCCGTTCGGGTCGCGCCGCTCAGGGCGAGACGACGTCGACGAGCTTGCGGCCCTTGCGGCGCACGAAGCGGACGGTGCCGTCGGCGGTGGCGAAGAGGGTGTCGTCGCCGCCCCGCCCGACGTTGTCGCCCGGGTGCAGGCGGGTGCCCCGCTGGCGGACCAGGATGGCGCCGGCCCGCACCGGCGCGCCGGCGCCGACCTTGACCCCGAGCCGCTGCGCGGCGGAGTCACGCCCGTTGCGGGACGACGCGGCACCCTTCTTCTTCGACATGGTCCCCTCAGCCTGCCGCGATCTCGGTGATCTCGACCAGCGAGTAGCGCTGGCGGTGCCCCCACCGGCGCCGCTGGTTCGACTTGGCCTTGTAGGTGGAGGCCCGGATCTTCGTGCCCTTCCCCTCCTCGACCACGCGGCCCACGACTCGGGCCGCGCCGAGTTGGTCCGGGGTCGCGAGCACCCGGTCCCCGTCGACGAGCAGGACCGGGGCCAGCTCGACCTCGTCGCCGGCGTCGGCGCCGAGGCGCTCGACCTGGAGCCGCTGGCCCCGTTCGACCCGGTACTGCTTGCCGCCGGTGTGCACCACCGCGTACATCGGAACCTCCATGAGCGGCGGCGATCCTACTGCAGCTCCTCGAGGAGGCTCTCCTCGAGGAGGTAGCCGCGCCCCTGACAGGTCGGGCACGTCTCGCTCATCGACTCGACGAGGCCCTCCGACACGCGCTTGCGCGTCATCTCGACGATCCCGAGCTCGGAGATGTCGAAGGCCTGGGCGCGCGTCTTGTCGCGAGCCAGGGCGCTGCGGAAGGCCCGGATGACCTCCTCGCGGTTGGCCCTCACCTCCATGTCGATGAAGTCGATGACGATGATCCCGCCGATGTCTCGGAGCCGCAGCTGCCGGGCGATCTCGTCGGCCGCCTCCAGGTTGTTGCGGAAGACCGTCTCCTCGAGGCTCGACGAGCCGACGTTCTTGCCCGTGTTGACGTCGATGACGGTGAGTGCCTCGGTGCGGTCGACGACGAGCGACCCCCCGGACGGCAGCCACACCTTCCGGTCGAGCGCCTTCAGCAGCTGCTCGTTCACGTGGTGCCGCTCGAAGAGGGGCAGCCCCTCCTCCTCGGCGTCGTAGTACTCGACCCGCTCGGCCAGCTCCGGCGTCACCGCCTCGATGTACGCCCGCACCTCCTCGTAGAGGGCGCGGTCGTCGATGAGCACGCCGCGGTACTCCTTCGTGAACTCCTCGCGCACGATCCGCAGCGGCAGCGGCGGCTCCTGGTACAGGAGCCGGGCCGGCTTCGACCGGGCCGCCAGCGCCGAGATCTGCTCCCACTGGTCCCGGAGGCGGGCCACGTCGCGCTCGAGCTCCTCGTCCGCGGCTCCCTCCGCCGCGGTCCGCACGATGAGGCCGGCGTCCGGGGGCCGGAGCCCCTCGAGGACCCGTCGGAGGCGTCGCCGCTCGTCGTCGGGGAGCCGCTTCGAGATGCCGTGGGTCTGCGGCTCGCCGGGGACCATCACCACGAACCGGCCCGCGAGGCTGACCTCCTGGGTGAGGCGGGCGCCCTTGGCCCCGATCGGGTTCTTCGTGACCTGCACGACGACGCTCTGGCCCGCCTTCAGGAGCCGCTCGATTCGGGGCTGCTTCTCCTCCACCTCGTCGGGGTCGAAGCTCACGTCGCCCCGGTACAGGACGCCGTTCTTCGGGGTGCCGATGTCGACGAAGGCCGCCTCCATGCCCGGGAGCACGTTCTGGACCCGGCCGAGGTAGATGTTGCCGTCGATCGAGGTGTCGGCGTCGGTGGTGGTCGTGACCGAGTGCTCAACGAGCACCCGTCCCTCGAGCAGCGCCAGGTGGGTGTGCCCGTTCGGACGGACGTGGACGAGGAGCTGGTAGCGGCCCGCCGGCCGTCCCTTGCGGGTCCGGCCGCGGCGACGCTCGCGCTGCTCGGCGTCGAGCTCGTCGAGGTCGACGCCGGCGCCGACGCCGAGGTCGGCCTTCACGACGTCGTCGGTGCGGGCGGGGCTGGACCCTCGGCCCCGGCCGCCGCGCCGGCGGCGCCGCGGGGTCGGCTCCGCCGCCGGTCGGCTCGGGGCGGGCCGACGGTCGCCGATCTTCGGCCGCGCGGCCGGAGCCGGCGCGTCGCCGTCCGGCTCGTCGGGGTCCGGCTCGCCGGCGGGCTCGTCGCCGGCGGGACCGCCGGCGCTCGGCTTCCGTCGGTTGCGGCCGCCCCGCGAGCCGCGGCGGCGGCGTCGGCGGGGGGCGGCGCCGTCGCCGTCAGGCGAGGCGGCGGGTCCCGGCTCGGCCGGGCCGGTGGGGGTGGCCGGCGACGCGTCGCCGCCGGGGGTGGTGGAGGCGGTGGCCTCCGGGGTCTCGTCGGACATCGATCGATCCTTTGCTCGTCACGCGCACGCCTCCAGCGCACGCGCGTCCGCCCCCGAGGGGGCGGACGGGGCGAGATCGGCTGCCAGCGGCTCCCGCCGCGCGCCGTCCCGCTCGATCCATTGGTGGGTGCGGAGCACCCGGTCTTCGCCCTCGCCCGGCTCGGTGCCGAGGAGGGTTCGCAGCGCGGTCAGCACCTCGGCCGGTCGCGCCGCCCGCGGTCGGGTGGAGAGCTCGACGTCGACGCCGTCGGCGTCGACGGTGAGGCTCCGCAGGCTCGGCGCCACGTCGACGGTCACGGGTCGACCCTTCCGGGCGCTGGCCACCACGAGGGTGGTCGCGTCGCCGGCCGCGGCGGCGGCGTCGACGATCGCGGCGGCGTCGACGTCGGCGAGCCGCAACGTGTAGGCGACCGCGGTCACCGACTCCTGGAGGGCCGGGGCCCGCGGCGCCAGCGCCGCCGCGCCGGTCACGGCCAGACCGGGCGGCAGCCCGGCGGTGAGGAGCCCGGGCAGCTCGGCGGGTCCCGCCGGCTCCCGCAGCTCGACGTCGAGGTACTCGGCCCGGCTCTCGTGCCCCACGCCGAGCGCCAGCCCGAAGCTGACCTTCGGACGGGGCGCGAAGCCGGCGG
This sequence comes from Acidimicrobiia bacterium, assembly GCA_035948415.1. Classification (NCBI taxonomy): domain Bacteria; kingdom Bacillati; phylum Actinomycetota; class Acidimicrobiia; species Acidimicrobiia bacterium. The sequence goes on from DASZJD010000106.1 coordinate 56,707, forward strand.
TGAACGCCACCGGCAGGCCGGCGACGCGCAGGGCCCGCTCGAAGGCCCGGGCCACGTCCCGGTGCGACACGAACCGCACCTTGCCCTCCTTCGCGAAGCGCAGCCGCACCGGGTGGCCGGCCTCACCGCGCACGCGCCACCTCCCGGAACTCGACCGGGACCGTCCCCCCGGCCGCGAGCTCCTGGCCCGTCCCCTGGCTGCCGCCGGCGGGCGGCACCGGCGAGCCGACGACGTGCTCGAGGGCGTGGTCGGTGCACACGCCGCAGTCGTAGCAGGGCGTCCACCGGCAGTCGGGGAGGCCGTGCTCGGCGAGCGCCGCCTGCCAGTCGTCCCAGAGGAAGTCGTCGTGCAGCCCGGCCGAGAGGTGCGCCCACGGGAGCAGCTCCTCGCGGGCGCGGTGCCGGGTGACGTACCAGTCGGGGTCGAGACCCTCGGCGCTCATGGCCGCCAGCCAGCAGGACAGGTCGAAGCGCTCGCTCCACTCCTGGAACGTGGCGCCGGCCCGCCACACCCGCTCGATGACCCGGCCGACGCGCCGGTCCCCGCGGCTGGCGATCCCCTCCGCGAACGTCGCCTCGGGGTCGTGCCAGCGCAGCTGGGCCCCCGACCGCCGCAGCCCGTCGCGCAGCAGCCCGACCTTGCGGCGCAGCTCGGGGACGCCGTTCTGGCCGAACCACTGGAACGGGGTGTGCGGCTTCGGGACGAACCCGCCGACCGACACGGTGGCGGTCGCGCCGCGGACGTGGCGACGCCCGATGCGGACCACGGCCCGGGCCAGCTCGGCGATGCCGAGGGTGTCCTCGTCGGTCTCGGTCGGCAGGCCGACCATGAAGTAGAGCTTCACGCGCCGCCACCCCTGCGAGTAGGCGGCGTCGACCGACGCGTACAGGTCCTCCTCGGTGATGAGCTTGTTGATGACCTGGCGCAGCCGCCACGAGCCCGCCTCCGGCGCGAACGTGAGCCCGGTGCGCCGCACCCGCTGGATCTCGCTCGCCAGCCCGACCGTGAAGGCGTCGACGCGCAGCGACGGCAGCGACAGGCTCACGCAGCCGGTCCCCTCCTGGTCGCGCACGAGGTCGGCCACCACCCCCTCGATCCCCGAGAAGTCGGCCGTGGACAGGGACGTGAGCGCGACCTCGTCGTAGCCGCTGCGGCGCAGCCCCTCCCGGACCATCGTCCGCACCTGCTCCGCCGGCCGCTCCCGCACCGGGCGGGTGATCATGCCCGCCTGGCAGAAGCGGCAGCCGCGCGTGCAGCCCCGGAAGACCTCGACGTTCAGCCGGTCGTGGACCACCTCGACGAGCGGCACCAGCTGGTGCTTCGGGTAGGGCCAGTCGGCGAGGTCGGCAACGGTGCGCTTCTCGACCCGCTCGGGGACGTCGTCGAACCGGGGCCGCACCCCGGCGAGGAACGGGCCGTCGTACTCGACCTCGTACATCGACGGGACGTAGACCCCCGGCACGGCGGCCAGGGCGCGCAGCACGTCGGCCCGGCCCCGCCGGCCGCGTCGGGCCAGGACGGCGGTGATCTCGCCGACCACCTCCTCGCCGTCGCCGAGCACGAAGGCGTCGACGAAGTCGGCGAGCGGCTCGGGGTTGTAGGCGCAGTGCCCACCGGCGACGACGAGGGGGTCGTCGTCGCCGCGGTCCTCGCCCCGCACGGCCACCCCGGCCAGATCGAGGCAGTTCAGCAGGTTCGTGTAGACGAGCTCGGCCGACAGGTTGAAGGCGAGCACGTCGAAGGCCCGGGCCGGCCGGTGCGTCTCGAGCGAGAACAGAGGCAGCTGCCGCGCGCGGAGCAGCGCCTCGAGGTCGACCCACGGGGCGTAGGCGCGCTCGGCGACCGCGTCGGGACGCTCGTTCAGGATCTCGTAGAGGATCTGGAGCCCCTGGTTGGGCAGGCCGATCTCGTAGGTGTCCGGGTACACGAGCAGCCAGGCGACGTCGTCGGGCCGGTGCTCGGGTTGGACGCTGCCGGACTCCATCCCGATGTAGCGGGCGGGTTTCTCGACCTTGGTGAGGAGGGGTTCGATCCTCGGCCACAGGGTGGTCATTGCTGCCACCATCCTACCGGTCCGGCGGCCCCGTCGCCGCGGCACGGCCGGCGGGCCGCGGCGGTCAGTCGAAGCGGCGGGCGTAGACGTTGGCCACCAGGGCCACCGAGGCGCAGCTCGTGATGAGGCTGGAGCCGCCGTAGCTCATGAACGGCAGCGGGATGCCGGTCACGGGCATGATGCCCATCGTCATGCCGATGTTCTCGAAGATCTGGAACGCGAAGACGGCCAGGACGCCGGCGCACACGAGCGCCCCGTAGAAGTCGGCGGCGAGCCGGGCGGTTCGCCAGGTCCGCCACAGCACCAGCGCGAAGAGGCCGAGCAGCGTCGCGGCGCCGACGAACCCCAGCTCCTCGCCGACGGCCGTGAAGATGAAGTCGGTCTGCTGCTCGGGCACGAACCCGAGGCGGGTCTGGGAGCCCTTGAAGAGGCCGCGGCCGGTGAACCCGCCGATGGCGATCGTCTGCTTCGACTGGTTCTGGTTGTAGGCGGCGCCCTGCTTGGCCTTGGCGCCGCTCGAGAAGACGGTCGTCAGCCGGTCGATCTGGTACTGCTTCAGGAGCCCGAGGCTGACGACGCCGAAGATCAGGGTCGCCCCGAGCAGGGTGAGGGCGACGAGGTAGCGGCCGGGGACGCCGGCCACGGCCATCAGCCCGATCACGGCGAAGATCAGGACGACGTTCGTGCCGAGGTCGCCCTGCAGCTGCACGAGCCCGATCGGCACGAGGGCCAGGCCGACGAGCACGGTGAGCCGCCACGGGTTGATGTCGTCGCGGTGCTCGTTCACATAGCCGGCGAGGGCGACGACCAGGCCGAACTTGGCCAGCTCCGCGGGCTGGAGCTGAAAGCCGAACGGGAGCTGGAACCAGGCCTGGTGGCCCTTGACCTTCGACCCGATCGGGGACAGGACGAAGAACAGGGAGGCGACCGTGCCGAGGTACGCGAGCAGGGAGAAGTCGCGCAGCTTCCGGTAGTCGATGCGCAGCAGCACGATGCCGACGCCGATCCCGAGCACCAAGGCCAGCGCCTGGCGCTTCAGGAAGTACGTCGAGTCGCCGCCGACGATGCTGCGCGACGACGAGTAGATCATGAGCAGACCCATGCAGACGATGGCCAGGCAGGCGCCGATGAGCACCCAGTCGAGGCGCATGGTCAGGTCGGCGTCGAGGAGCACCCGCCGTCGACGGGACGTCGCGTACGAGCTCGTGTACGACGGAGCGTTCACGTAGCGACGCCGGGGGTAGGAGACGGCCATCGTCAGTCGTTCTTCGTCGGGGCGATCTGCACCGGCGCCGGGCTCGCGTTGCCGTTCAGGGTCTCGATGATCCGGCGGGCGATCGGCGCCGCCACGGTGCCGCCGAAGCCGGCCTGCTCCACGTTCACGACCACCACGTACTGGGGCTGGCTCGGGTCGGTCGGGTCGGGGTTCACGAGGCCGACGAACCACGACGTGTCCTCGGTGCCCGTCGGCTGCTGCGCCGTCCCGGTCTTGCCCGCGATCGGGAGCCCCTGGTAGCCGCTGAACGCGGCCGCCGCGGTGCCGTCGTTCGCGGTCACCGCCCCGACCAGGCCGGGCATGATCTGGGCCCGGATGTCGGGGCTGACGCTGACCTTGCGCGTCTCTTGGGGCGGGAGCTCGCGCACGACGGTCTTGCCGTCGGGGGCGAGCACCCGGCTGGCCAGCCGCGGCGAGTACAGGGTGCCGCCGTTGATGAACGCCGCGTAGGCGTCGGCGAGCTGCAGCGGCGTCACGAGGACGTCACCCTGCCCGACCGCCACGTTCAGGCTGTCACCGGGCAGCCAGTCGCGTGAGAAGGGGTCGGGGTTGCCTTGGTTGACCTGCGCCTTGAAGGTGCGGTCCGGGATGCGCCCGCTCGCCTCCTGCGGGAGCCCGATCCCGCTCGGCCGCCCGAAGCCGAACTGCTTGGCCACGGTCTGGACGCCGTAGCCCTTGGCGTGGTCGGCCTTCGGGGTCGCGCCGTACGGGCAGCTGATCGCCCCGCAGTTCCAGAGGTCGAAGAACCGGAGGCCGAGGTTGTAGAAGTAGACGTCGCTCGACACCTCGATGGCGTGCGGCAGGTCCACGATGCCGTGCGGCGTCTTGGCGGCGTTGCAGAACGACTGCGGGTTGCTCGCCGACCCGAACTTGATGCACCCGTTGTCGTTGAAGGTATAGGTGCTCGTGTTCGGCACCGCGGCCCCGTACTGGAGGGCAGCGATCGCGGTCATCAGCTTGAACGTCGACCCGGGCGGGTAGAGGCCCTGCGTCGCGCGGTTCAGCAGCGGGAAGTGCATCGCCGGGTCGGCCAGGGCCTGGAACTGGTCCTGGGGGATCCCGCTCGTGAACTGGCTCACCTGGTACTCGGGGGCCGATGCCAGCGCGACGACGGAGCCGTCGCGCGCGTTGAGCACGACCGCCGCCCCGCCGGTTCCACCGAAGTTCTTCAGCTGGCTCGTCACCTTGGTGTCGCGGTAGCCCTGGACCTGGGTGATCCCCTCCTGCAGCGCGACCTGCGCCTCGTGCTGCACGGTGGCGTCCATCGTCAGCTGGATGCTGTTGCCGGTCTTGGCGGGCGTGTCGTTCAGGACCCGCACCACGCGGCCCCGGCTGTTCACCTCGAGCTTGCGGACGTGGGGCGTCCCGCGCAGCTCGTGCTCGAAGACCTGCTCGACGCCGTCCTTCCCGATCACGTCCTCCGGGGTGTAGCGGTCGTGCGGGTGCACCTTGAGGTCGTGGCCGTTCACGGCGCCGATGTAACCGAGCAGGTGGGAGGCGAGGTCGCCGGGGGGTGCGGGGTTGGCGTACGGGTAGACACGGACGCTGCGCTGGGTCGCGATCACCCCCGGGAACTCCTGCGGCCGCTCCTTGATCTTCACGAGCGTGTCGTAGGACAGGTCGTCCTTGATCGGGATCGGCTGGTACAAGGTCAGGCGGGGGTCGTGGATCTGCTTCCAGAGGTTGGCCTCGGTCACCGGCTTCACCGGGGTGGAGAGCAACGGCGCCAGGTTGTGGACCGTGACCTTGAGCTGGCTCAGCGCGACCCCGCGCTGGATCTGGAGCGAGGTGACGAGGCGGTTCTCGACCACGACCTTGCCGCTGGCGTCGAGGATGCTGCCCCGCGCGCCGGGGTCGGTGACGACCCGGGTGCGGTTGGCCTGGGTCGCGGCCGCGTAGCTGCTCGAGGAGGCCACCTGCAGGAACCACAGCCGGCCGAGCAGCCCGAAGAACAGCAGCGCGATCACGCCACCGATGACCGACAGCCGCAGCCGGCTGTTGCCCTCGGTCACGCGTCGATCACCCCGCTCCGCCTCTCGCTGTGTCGCTCGAGCCCACGGTCCGCCGGCTGGGCGCCGCCGGCCGCCCCGGGGCAGCGAGACCAGCAGCGGGCTCGCGGCAAGGTGGGAGAAAGCCTAGCGAGGGGGCCACGCCTGACCGAGGTCAGTCCGCGACGCCCAGCGCACGAACGGGAACACGGCGCTGGCGACGAGCGCGTCGTACAGCGAGGCGACGATGACGACCTGGATGCTGTGGGCCATGAGCAGCTCGTCGTGGCCGGCGATGCCGCCCACGAGGATGAAGATGACGTTGCCGACCAGGCCGCCCACGCCGCCGAGCAGCGGCGCGATGCCGCGCGACTCCCGGATGAGCCCGCTCTGGAACAGCCCGACGCCGTAGCCGGTGAGGGCGAACGCCAGCGCGGAGAGCCCGAGCGGCGTGGTGAGGAAGAGGTCGGTGGCGAGACCGCTCGCGAAGCCGAAGAGGGAGCCGGACAGCGGTCCCGAGTTGTAGGCCATGGCGACGGTCGCCACGAGGCAGAGGTCGGGGACGGCGTCGAACACGCGCAGGTGCGTGAACACGGTCGTCTGGAGGACGACGAGGGTGATGACGACCAGGACCAGTCGGATGCGGCGGATGCCCACGAGCCGACGATCACCTGCCCGTCGGCGCCGCGGTCGGGTCAGGCCACCGGAGGACCTTGACGAAGTCGAGGTTGTCGAGGCTGACGAGGGGCGCGGCCGTGATCGTCGGGGCCAGGTCCTGGGCCTGCTTCGAGTAGCTGACGATGGTGGCGACGGGCAGGTCGGGCGGGAAGGCCGAGTTCGACACCGCCGAGGTGAAGAGGAGCTCGCCCTTCTGCGCCCGGACCTGGTTGTCGGAGAGGAACCCGATGCGCAGGTCGCGGTCCCCGGCTCGGGCTTGGGTGATGCCGACCGCGTTGCTCACCTCGAAGCGGACGCCGACCCCGAGGCTGGGGCTGTCGATGAGGGTCACCGTGGCTTGGTGGCTGGCGACCTGGGTGATCGTGCCGACCAGCCCGTCGCCGGTGACGACGGGGTAGCCGACGCGGATGCCGCGGCTCGAGCCCTTGTTGATGTCGACGGTGCGCTCGAAGTTGCCGGGGGCGCCGCCGGTGACCCGGGCCGCGACGCCGGTGGCGTCCTCGACGGTGGGGAGGTCGAGCAGCTTCTCGAGCTGCCCGACCTCGGCGCCGACGCCCCGGTTGCGGCGCAGCTGGCCTCGCAGCGTGGCCACCTCGCGCTTCAGGCCGGCGTTCTGGTCCTTCACCGACCCGTAGTCCGTGATCCCGCCGGCGACGTCGCGGAGGGGCTGGAACGCGCTGTCGACGACCGACTGCACCGGGGAGATGACGTTGTGCGCGGCCGAGTGGAGCGAGCCGGTCACGCCGGTGCCCCCCGAGTCGAACGAGATCAGCAGCACCGCGGTGACGACGAGGACCGTGAGCAGCGACCGACCCCGCAGATCCCGCCGATAGACGACCATGAGCGTCTCGCCTCAGAGAGCCGGAGGGCTCGGATCAGTCGTCGGGTCCGCTGATCAGCACCTGCCGGAGCACGTCGAACTGCTCGAGGCAGCGGCCCGAGCCGAGCACCACCGCGAACAGCGCGTTCTTGGAGCGCCGCACCGGCATCCCGGTCTCGGCCTGGACCGCGGCGTCGAGGCCGAGCAGCAGCGCGCCGCCACCGGCCAGCATGATTCCGCGCTCCATGACGTCGGCGGCCAGCTCGGGGGGCGTCTTGTCGAGGGTGACCTTCACCGCGTCGATGATCGCGGCCACCGGCTCCTCGATCGCCTCCCGGACCTCCTCGGTGGAGACGGTCACGGTGCGCGGAAGCCCGGTCACGAGGTCGCGGCCTCGGATCTCGGCGTAGAACTCCTCTTGGAGGGGGTAGGCGCTGGCCAGCTGGTGCTTGATGTCCTCGGCGGTTCGCTCCCCGAGCGCCAGCGAGTACTCGCGCTTCATGAACTGGAGGATCGCCTCGTCGAACTCGTCGCCGGCGACCTGGCTGGCCTCGCTCGCCACGATGCCGCCCATCGAGATGACCGCCACCTCGGTGGTCCCGCCGCCGATGTCGACGATCATGTTGCCGGCCGGCTCGTGGATCGGGAGGCCGGAGCCGATGGCGGCGGCCATCGGCTCCTCGATGACCATCACCGGGCTGCGGGCGCCGGCGAACTCAGCCGCCTCCTGCACGGCTCGCCGCTCCACCCCGGTGATGCCCGAGGGGATGCAGATGACCATCCGAGGCTTGGCCCAGCGGTTCCGCTGGTGGACCCGCTGGATGAAGTACCGGAGCATCTTCTCGCAGATGTCGAAGTCGGCGATCACCCCGTCCTTCAGCGGCCGGATGGCCTCGATGTGACCCGGGGTGCGGCCGAGCATCCGCTTGGCCTGGGCGCCGACGGCCACGAGCTGCCCGCTGCGGACGTCGAGGGTGACGATCGAGGGCTCGTTGAGGACGATTCCCTGGCCGCGGACGTACACCACCGTGTTCGCGGTGCCGAGATCGACCGCCATGTCGCGGCCGATGACGTTGGTGTACCAAGGCGCGTTCACAGACCATCCGGTCGGGTCACGAGGTCCGGGAGACGGCACAGGCTAGGACCTCCTGGGAGGGACGGTCCAGCCGTCCTCCCTGGGGTGGTGCGGCCGTCGCTCCACCCGACGGCCGGGGCCCGTCGATTCAACCAGCCGTCACTCCGCCGACCGCGCATCCCCGGCGTCCAGGTTCGGGAAGAAGAGGGCGATCTCGCGCGCGGCGGACTCGGGCCCGTCGGAGCCGTGGACCAGGTTCTCGCTGGTGTCGAGGGCGAGGTCGCCGCGGATCGTGCCCGGGTCGGCCTGACGGGGGTCGGTGGCGCCCATGAGGCGGCGGACCACGGCCCACGTGTCGGGGCCCCCCTCGACGACCATCGCGACGAGCGGGCCGCGGGTGATGAAGGCGACGACGTCCTCGAAGAAGGGCTTCCCGCGGTGCTCGTCGTAGTGACGCTCGGCCAGTCCCCGGTCGATCCGTCGTCGGTCGAGGGCGACGACGCGCAGGCCTTTGCGCTCCAAGCGGCCGACGATCTCGCCGACCAGCCCGCGCTCCACCGCGTCGGGCTTGCAGAGCACGAGGGTTCGGGCGCTCACCGCCGGACCCTATTCCGGGTCGGAGGGCCGGCCGCCGGTCGGCGCCCGGCGTCGGGCCGCGGCGCGCGCGGCGCCGGCCACGTACAGCGACCCGGTCACCACGACCTGGCCCGACGGTGGCGTCGCCGCCAGCGCGGCGTCGAGGGCGTCGCCGACGTCGGGGACGGCCTCGACCCGGTCGACGCCGAGCCCGAGCCGCCGGGCCGCCGCCGCCACCTCCTCGGCCGGTCGGGCCCGGGGGCTCGGCGGCTCGCAGGCGACGACCAGGGCCGGGTCGGGGACCCCGAAGGCCGAGAGCATCTCGTCGGGGTCCTTCTCCCGGAGCAGGCCCACGACGAGGGTGCGGTCGGCGGCCGGGAACTCCTCGGCCAGGGCCTCGCGCAGCGCATGGGCACCGGCCACGTTGTGCGCGCCGTCGAGGAGGACCAGCGGCGCGTGACCGACGACTTCGAGCCGGCCCGGCGCGCGCGCCCGGCCGCACACC
>DASZJD010000107.1 GCA_035948415.1 Acidimicrobiia bacterium
TTCGGCGGCCGCGGGTGGCTCGGTCATGGCGGCCGGTGGCTCGGGAAGCCGAGCGCGGCGAACGAGGTCGACGGTGAGGACGTCCTCCAGGTGGGCGCGGGCGAGCGATCCGACACGACGGGCGAGGTCGGGCTCGGTCCCGCTGCTGGCGTGGACCTCGACGATCGGGTCCTCCTCGTCGAGGGCCACCCCGAACACGCCGGGGAGGCGCCGCAGCGCGATCTCGAGCTGGTCGATCGCGGCCGCGGGCTCGGGTTCGAGCGCGGCGCACCGAAGCGCCGCCGCGCAGATCCGGTGCACCAGCTCGCGCTCGAGCGCGCTGACCGATGAGGACGGGTCGGTGTGACAGCCCGGCGGTCCGTCGAACCGGTCCTCGTCCTCGGCGGTGAGCGGGCGACGCCCGGCGACGAGGAGCTGTCGACCGAGGGTGGGGTCGTCGACCACGGCGACCGCGTCGCGCAGCTGGCGAGACCGGACGAGCAGGGTCAGGGTCTCGTACGCCAGCGAGAGGCCGGCGTCGGCGTTGGACGCCGCGGCGGCCGGGCCGTTGTCAGCCGGCGTGTCGTACGAACCCGAGAGAATCGAGGTCAGGCTGCGCCCGAGGCCACCCCGCTCCATCACGGAACCTCCGAATCCTCCCCGTCGCCAATCCTACGAACCGTTCTGGGCGTGACCGCGGATAGCGACGTCCGAAATCGGGTCGTGACGCGCGGCGACGCGAGGGCGGGGTCAGACGGAGGTGAGCGAGCGGATCGCGGCGTCGGCGGCGGCCTCGGTCGCCGCCGACATGTCCTGCGCAAGCCGGATGAGCACGTCGGCTTTCCCCGGGTTGGCGTCAAGGTAGCGGGTCAGGGCGTCGGCGTCGGCGGTGCCGTCCGGACGGCTCAGGGCGAAGAGCTCCTCGTCGACGAGGCCCTCTCCGGCGAAGTCGCTGATGCCGCGGAACACCGACCACGGACAGCCGGCGCCCTCGCACACCGCGGCGACGGCGGCGGTCTCCATGTCGACGGCCACGACCCCGTCGGCCAGCATCTCGCCTAGGCGCGCGGGGTCGACGATGAGCTCGTCGCCGCAGCTGATCGTGCCGCGGGGCGGGTGGTCGCCGAGCCGCGAGGGCCGGTATGAGACGCCGGCGACGCGGTCGATCACCGCCTCGGGGACCACCAGATCACCGATCGTGGTGCGCTCGGGATCGAGGCCACCCGCGATGCCGACCACGATGACCCAGTCCACGTCCTCCTCGAGGATGCGCCGGGCCGCCGCCGCCGCGGCGGCCATCCCCATGGTCGTCAGGAGGGCGACGACCTCGACGTCCCCCGCCCGCCCCCGGTAGACGGGACCGTCGGGCTCCAGCCCGAGCCGCCGCACGAGCGGCTGCAGCTCGTGCTCCATCGGCGCGAGGAGCCCGACCCGCTTCCCACCGCTCGGGCCAGCCACCGGACCAGTGTGCCCGAGGTCGAGGTTGTCGCGCCGGGGCCCGACGTCGGCCTCGGCCGCGGCTTCCGGATCGGGCCGCCAGGTGCGACGCTCGGTCAGCCGAGCGGGAGGAGATTGAGATGAGCGTGATGCCCGGTGACGTGAGCCCCAGCGTCGATCTGCCCGACGACGCGGGGCGGCACTGGCGGCTCGCCGACCAGCGGGGCCGGACCGTGGTCCTGATCTTCCACCGTCATCTGGCGTGACTCCCGTGCCACGAGCACGCGGTCGCCGTGAGCGACCACCTCGAGGAGTTCGGCGACGCCTCCGTCGTCCTGATCACCTTTACGGCGTCGCGCAACCTCCGCGGCTTCCGCCGCCAGCTCGGCCTCCGCTACCCCGTGCTCGCCGACGAGACGCGAGCCACGTACCGCGCCTTTGGACTCGAACGGGCGCCGTGGTGGCGCATCTGGGGTCCCCGGACCATCCGCGCCTACGTGCGCCTGATCCGCGCCGGGCGACGCTTGCGGCGACCGACGCAGGACACGCGGCAGCTCGGCGGCGACTTCGTGGTCGACCCCCGGGGCCGCCTCGCGTACGCGTACCGGTCGGCGAGGCCCGATGACCGGCCGCCGGTCGAGGAGCTGATCGACGCGGCCCGCGCCGCACGTTGAACCGGCGCCGTCCGGCTCAGGTCCCCGTAACCGACTCGCCGACGGTGTCGCCGGGGTCGAGCGCGAGGCGGCCCGCAGCGAGCTGCCGGAGGGTGCCGGCGCGGATCTTGGCGTTGGCGGTGAGGGAGAGCTCGTCTTCCCGGAAGAACAGGACCCGACGCTGACGTGCACCGAGACGCGTCAGGCGAGATGCTCGGCGAAGAACACGAGCAGCCGTCGCCACGCGTCGGTCGCGGCCACCTCGTCGTAGCTGCTCGAGCCGTCGCGCATGAAGCCGTGGCCGGCGTGGGGGTAGACGACGACCTGGCCTGGATGGCGGGCCTCGACGGCCGCGATCTCCTCGGCGGGGATGAACTCGTCCTGGCCGCCGAAGAAGCACAGCAGGGGACAGCCGGGTTCACCGAGGATCTTCCCGGTCCGGGCGCCGTAGAACGGCGCCGCGGCCTGGACGTCGACTCCGTGGGTCGCCGCCTCGTAGGCGAGCCGGCCTCCCATGCAGAACCCGGTCACCCCGACCGCCGACGCGCCCTGCCGGCGCAGCTCGTCGGCGCAGGCGCGGATGTCCGCGAGCGCGTCGTCGCGACGCAGCGCCATGAACTGGTCCGGCAGCTTGTCGGGGTCGCTCCCGCCGAGATGGTGGAACAAGTCGGGTGCGACGGCGGCGTAGCCCTCGGCGGCGAGGCGCTCGCACACCCGCAGCAGCTGGGGGCTGATCCCCGCGCCCTCCATCAGGACGACGACGCCAGGCCACGGCGGCGACCCGGCGGGGCGAGCGAGGAAGAACGGCACCGGTGGGCTGGCGGGCAGGCGCCGATCGTATTGGCGACCGCCAGGGACGTGCCGACGACGCGCCCGCACGGCTGGGCCCCCTCACCGCGGGGCGAGGAACGGCGCCGAGCCGCCGCCCGGCTACGACGCCAGCGGCTGGGCGAACGTGTAGCCCTGGGCCCGCAGGGCCGAGATGATCACGGGCAGGGCCGCGACGGTCTCGGATCGGTCGCCGCCGCCGTCGTGCATGAGCACGATCGCGCCTGGGTGCAGCTGCTTGAGGACGCGGCCGACGATGGTGGTGACGCCGGGTCGGGTCCAGTCCTGCGGGTCGACCGACCACTGGAGGATCCGCAGGCCCTGGGCGCGGGCGGCGTCGAGGACCGCCGCCGTCGTGGCCCCGTACGGGGCGCGGAAGAACCCGGGCTTCTCGCCGGTGACGAGCCGGCAGTACTCGACCGGCGCCGCGAGCTGGCCCGCGACCTGCTCGCCGGGGATCCGGTCGAGCGCGGGGTGGGTCTCGGTGTGGTCGCAGAGCACGTGACCGTCGGCCCGGATGGCCTGGAGGAGCTCGGGGTGCAGTCGGGCCCAGTGCCCGATGACGCAGAAGGCGGCTTTGACCCCGCCCTCGCGGAGGATGGCGAGCACGGCCGGCGTGAACCGAGGATCGGGCCCGTCGTCGAACGTCAGTGCGACCACCCTCCCGGGGACGGGTGCGGCGGCCACGGGGCCTCGGAGCACGCCCCGGCGCACGACCTCGCCGCTCCGAAGCCCGATGGCGTCGTCGCCGAGGCCCGGCGTACCGGGGTTCCACAGGTTGTACTCGATCGGCGGCAGCCCGGCGGCGGGAATCGGATCTTCGATCGGTCGCGTTGCTTCGACGGCGTCGACGCCGTCGCGCACGACGAGCTTCGACCCGTCCCGCAGGCGTGAACTCGGTCGGAGCCGGCGCCGGGTCCACCGCACGGTGCCGGGGTGCCAGTGCGGGTCGAGGACGCGCCCGCTGGCGACAGCGAGCAGGCGTCCGTCGCGGGGCCAGGGCGTTCGGGCTCGGGCCAGCGCCTGGCGCGCCGTCGCCGGATCGCCGAGGGCCACCAGGCGGCCGTTGACGCGGACGGTCACGTTGCGCAACGGCGCGCCCGAGGTCGGCAGCGTCGCGACCACCAACGCCAACCCGACGAGCGGCAGCCCCCGGCGCGTTCCGACGCGCCACCGATGCGAACCGCGACGCGACGCGACCTCACGCGCCTTCCGTCCCCGCACCGCGGGAATCATGCCGCGGCGATGCTCGTGCTGTCGAAGCCGCACCGCCGACGAGCACCGAACCGCGGTCGTACCGCCTGTCGCTGAGAGGCGCGGGGTGGTCGCGTGCTGGCGGCGCCGGGGGGACGGCGTCGGCGCCGCTCTCAGCTCGGCTGCACGACCACCAGGGCGATCGGGCGGCTCGTCTTGCGCTGGTACTGCTCGTACCGCCCGCGGTTGCGGTCGTTGACGAGCGTCCAGAGTCGCTGGTAGTCGACGTCGGCCGGCTCGACGACCCGCGCCCGACCGACCAGCTGCCGCCGCCCGACCCGGAGCGCGACCGTCGGGTGGTCGCGGACGTTGTGCAGCCAGCCCGGCGGGCGGTCCGCGCCACCGTTCGACGCGACGAGCACGAGGTCATCGCCGTCGTGGGCGTACACCAGCGCGACCGTGCGCTCCCGTCCGGAGTGGCGCCCGGTCGTCCGCAGCAGCAGCGATGGCACGCCGATCATCCGGTGGCCGACGCGACCGCCGCTGCGTTCGTAGACACCCTGGTGGAACCGGAGGAACGCGCGCTGTGTGGCCTCGAGCAGACCCACGAGGGGAGTGTAGGTGGGCCTCGTCAGAGCCCGTCGAGTGGGACTGCGAACGCGATGGCGGCGTAGCCGTCGTTGTTGAGGTGCAGGTGGTCGCCGCTGTCGAAGCTCGGTCCGATGCGCCGCGGGTCGCTCGGGTCGGCCACCGCGTTCGCGACGTCGATCACCCCGTCGAACGCGCCACCCTTGCGGATCCACGTGTTCACCCGCTGGCGTTCGATCTCCTTGATCGGGGACCAGAGCGCGTAGCCCTCGAACGGCAGAATCGTGCCGCCGATGACGCGTACGCCGGCCTGATGGGCGGCGGCGATGATCCGCCGGTAGCCCGTGATCAGCGCGCTGGCCATCACGGCGCTGCCGTTGTTGAGGTCGTTCACCCCCTCGAGGACGATCACGGTCCGGGCACCGGTCTGGCTGAGGACGTCGCGCTGAAAACGCGAGATGGCGCTCGGGCTCCACGACGTCGCACGGAGGAGCTGGTTCCCGGCGATCCCCGCGTTGACGACGGCCGTGCTGTTTCCGGGCCGTTGGTCGAGGCGCCGAGCGAGGACGTCCGGCCAGCGATCGTTGGCGTCGATGGTCGATCCCGTGCCGCTCGTGAGCGAGTCGCCGAGGGTCACCACCGCGTGGGCCGGTGAGGGGCGGAGGACGTCGACGTCGCTGATCCACGACCACGCCGGAGATGCCGAGAACCCCTTCCCGGTCAGCTGGGAGGTGCGGCTTCCCCAGGCCGCGAAGTTGTGCTGCTGGGGATCCAGGTTCTGCGTGGCGGACGTCGTCCCGGACGGCACCGCGATGCTGATCGCCAGGTCCTCCGGGGGCTTGGTGCCGAGCCGTATCGGGTCGCTCACCACCTCGCCGCCGGCCGGCAGCGTGATGGCGCGCCGACGGTGGAACCTGGCCACCTGCAGGGTGCCGTCGACGATCGCGCCCGACCGCGCCGACACGGCCACGGTCGCGGCCTCGACGGGCAAGGGCTCGACGCCGAACACGTTGGTGATCCGAACCCGGAGCATCGTCCCGCCGACGCTCGGATGGATGACCTCCCGCAGCGTGATCTGCCGCGAGCGGGTCCCGCTCCGCGCGCCCCTCGGGAGCATCAGCGGAAACAGGCCCTCGGGGCTGCCGCTCCACGCCGCGACCCAAACCCCGTCACGTCGGCCCTCGGGCGCCGCGGCCGCCGTCGTGACCGTGGTCACACTCACCACCAGCGCGGCGCCGACCACGGCGAGGACCACGGGGCGGAGCGGCCCCCACCCGCGGCTAGCGATGGCGCGTCGATGCGCGCTCACGAACAGTTCTCGTGCACGTGCCTCTATCCCTGCGCGGGGGAGCCTACCGTGCCGCGCCCAGCCTGGATCGGTGCCCCCCGCTCGATGTCGACGCCTCGTCACCGCGACCTCGACTTCCCCTGATCGGCGCGACCCCGAGCCTCGAACGTCGCGGTCGCGCGTCGGGGCCCGGCGACCCGCTCAGTGCTTCGGCGTCCGGCTCGTCGGGCCTGAGCGCGCCCGGCGTCGAGGCGGGCCCGCCCGGGCCCGGATCCGGTCGCGACGGATCCGGGACGAGACCGATGCCGGGCCGCCGGGGCGTTGGCGCCGCTCGGAGGGCCCGTGCAACTCCTGCCGCCGATTTCGGAATAGGTTCTTGGTACGCCCCGGCGCAGCAGGGGGTTTCGGCCGTGTTCGACCTCGATGCGTTCGTGACCGACTGCCGGTCCGCGCTCGGAGAGGCGACGCCCGCGGTCGCGGTCAAGGAGCTGGTCGAGCGAGCGATCTCCCGGCCGAGCGACCTCGACGACGCGCTGACGCCGCCGACACGCGGCGGCTTCCGCACCCTGCACCGATCGGCGGAGCTCACCGTGCTCCAGTTCGTGTGGCCACCGCACGTGGTGCTGTTCCCCCACGATCATCGGATGTGGGCCGCGAACGGCATCTACGGAGGCGGCGAAGACAACACGTTCTACCGGCGTACCGGCAGCGGGATCGGCGTGTCGGGCGGGCGGCGCCTCGACGCCGGCGACGTCGCCCTGCTCGGCGCCGACGCCATCCACGCCGTGAGCAACCCGTACGGCGGCTACACGGCCGCGATCCACGTCTACGGGGGCGACTACTTCGCGACGCCACGGAGCCAATGGGACGCGGTCTCCTTTGAGGAGCAGCCGTTCAACGTCGAGGATGTGCGGCGGACGCTCGATGAGGCGGACGCGAGGGCGCGCGAGGCGGAGCCAGGCCATCGGTTCGGCCGTGACGCCGCGGCGCCGAGACCAACGGCCGGAGCCGATCCCGAGTCAGGAGCGCCACATGGGTGACAAATCGCCACATCGATCCAGCGACAAGAAGAAGGGGAAATCCCTGCAGGAGAAGCGCGTCGCCAAGCGCCAGAAGCGAGCCGAACGACAAGCCACCGACCAGGCCCGGAACCGAGTCGAAGGGCTGTAGCACCGAGCCTTCGCCGCGTGTGCCAGCCCCCGCGCCGGCGCAGCAACCGTGCGGCGACCGACCGGCGACCGGCGACGCGACTGGTTCCACCGGCGTCGATGCGCGGGGAGCGCCACTATCCTGGCTCGACATGGCCGAATCAGCCCGGTCGACGGTGTCTCGGCTCGGCTCGGGTGCCCTCCTCGCCCTCGAGGACGGCGACGGCGCCGCGCTCACCCGCAGCGTCGTGCTCGGTCGCCACGACCTCGATTCGTCCCCGCTCTTCGACGACGACGGCCTGGTGGCCGTCTTGGATCGGCACCCGCGCGAGCACCTCATGGTCTTCTCGACCGGCGGTGACCCCACTCGACCCTCCGACTGGCAGCTTGTCGACGCCGGCGGCGCGGGCGGATCGGGGCTGCTCGACGCGGTACGGATCGGACGCCTCTGGCTCAACGTCCTCCACGTCGACCGCTACCACCCCGACCTGGCCGAGCTACGCGACCGGATCTTCGCCGAGCTCGGGGACGTGCTCCCCGACCTGCTCGGCGGCACGGCCCGCCTGACCCTGCTGGTGTCATCCCCAGCGGCGATCGTCTACTACCACCTCGACGCCGGGCCGAACCTCCTCCTGCACATCCGAGGGACCAAGAGCATCTGGGTGTACCCGGACCAGGACCGTTCCTTCGCCGACCAATCCGACGTCGAGGACATCTTCGCGGGCATTCGGATCGAGAACCTTCCGTACCACCGATCCTTCGACGCCGCCGCGACCCGGTACGACATCGGGCCGGGCACGCTCATCGCCTGGCCGCAGAACGCGCCCCACCGGGTGGAGAACCACGAGGCGGTCAACGTCTCGCTGGCGGCTGAGTTCGTCACGGGCCGAAGCCGTCGCCGGCAGCGCGTGTGGCTCGCCAACCGGTTCCTATCCCGCTCCTTGCATCTCCCGTGCCGCGCTACGGCGGAGACCGGCGTCGCGCCGGCCTTGAAGACGTTCTCCTACCGGGCGGCCCACAAGCTCCGGCTTGAGCGCACCCGGCCCGAGCACCGTTTCACCGTGCGGCTCGGCCTGGACCCCTCGGCGCCGGGGGCGGTGCGCGAGCTTCCCGAGCCGTTCAGCGCCACCTACTGATCGTCCCCGGGCGCCGTCGGTGGCCGGTTCGGCGTCGACGCGCCAACCGGCGACGACCGCGACGCCGAGCGGAGCCTCGCCCCGAGCCAGGCGAGCGCGCCCAGCGTCAGCCGGCCGACCCGCCCCGCCGACCAGCGAACCCGCAGCACGGGCACGACCGTGTCCGCCCACTGCACCTTTGCCGGATCCTCGCCGACGCAGAGGTCGATGGCGCGATGGCCGAGACGACATGACCGCTCGATCGCTCTCGCCTTGAGCAGGGTTCCCACGTTCCTGGTGTCCGGCTCGCGGCCCGTCTGATACCACGACGAGATTCCCCCGACCTCGAGCGTAAGGAGCGTCGCCACCACCCGCCGGCCGACCACGATCTCCTGGAACGCCACCTCGCCGCGTGCTGCGCCTGCCTCGACGGCGAGACGGAGTCGCTCCAGCTCGGGGAGGACGTGCGAGCCGGTGCCCCACCGCCGTCGGTGCAGCGCCTCAAAGGTCGAGAACGCTCGGTCCGAGTCGGCGTGATCGACGGCGCGGTACTCGTAGCCCGCCTCGGTGAGCCGACGCTCGACACGACGGATCTCCTGGCGGAGCTTCTTCGGCCGAGCGGCAAGGTAGGCGTCGAAGTCGCTCGGAAGGCTCAGCCACGGGGCCCCGTCGAGACGGTCGACGCGGGCGGAGTCGGGCGCGTATCGCAGCAGCGAGCTCTCCGGGCCGACGCCGAAGAAGTCGCCGATCCAAGGGGGTTGGTGCCACGGCTGGCGGTCCAGCAGCCCGCAGATCTCCGCGTCGCGCCCGGGGACGGCCACGACATCGAGGTTGTGGGGGGCGAGCGCCCCCGAACCCGCCAGGCGTTCGCGCCGCACGCCGAGACGGCGGTCAGCCTCGAGCGCGACACCGCCGATCAGGGCGTCGCCCTCCGTGATCAGCGCGTACCTCGCGGTGGCCTGCTCGATGGCGGCGAGCCACCACGAGCGAAGGAAGGGCGAGGGTCGGGGCGCCAGATCGAGCAGCGCGTCCCATTGCGGGGCGTGGTCGCCGAGCGAGCCGACCACGGTCATGGGCACGTCCGTATCATCACACCCGCTTGACAGCGGTCCGAGGTGGGCTCGGAAACGGTCCCCGTCGGAACGACGACGGAGCAACACCGCCCCGGTCGGCCCCCGGTCGGTGGGTGCCAGCAGGGACGCTCCGCCGGTCGGCCGTGACCCGATCGACGCGCGACGACGGCAGCGACGGGCTGTCTCGCGGTCCGCGGGCGCCTCTACGATGCGCGGCCAATCTCGAGCAGCAGCGCCAGGCGCGACGGGCCTGGTCTCGAACGGGAGTTGTGCGCATGCCTCGGCAGGTGGAGTTCGGCGGAAGGATCGGGCGCGACTGGCGCGACTCGGAGCCGTGGTGGGCGCCCGAGCCCGCTCCGCCGGCGGGGGCACCGAACGTGATCCTGCTCGTGCTCGACGACGTGGGGTTCGCGCAGCTCGGCTGCTACGGCTCCGACGTGGCCACACCCACGATCGACGGCGTGGCCGCCCGCGGGGTCCGGCTGGCGAACTTCCACACGACCGCGCTGTGCTCTCCCACGCGGGCTTGTCTGCTCACGGGTCGCAACCAGCACCGCAACGGCATGGGACGGGTGGCGGACCTCGCGATGGGGTTCCCCGGCTACTGCGGGACACCACCCAAGGAGAACGGGTACCTCTCGGAGATCCTCCGAGCGAGGGGATACGCCACCTACGCGGTGGGGAAGTGGCACCTGACCCCGGACGACGAGACCCACATGGCGGCGCCGCGGTGGACGTGGCCGCTCGGTCGGGGCTTCGACCGTTGGTACGGGTTCCACGGCGGGGAGACGCACCAGTTCGTGCCCGCGCTGTACCACGACAACCACTCGGTGCGCCCGCCGAGGACGATCGACGAGGGGTATCACCTCAGCGCCGACCTCGCCGACCGCGCCATCGAGTTCCTGGGCGATCTCCGGGCGGTCGACGCCGACCAGCGGTTCTTCCTCTACCTCTGCACTGGCGCCTGCCACTCGCCCCACCACGCGCCGCCCGAGTGGATCGACCGGTACCGCGGGGCGTTCGACGAGGGGTGGGACGTCTGGCGCGAGCGCACCTTCGCCCGGCAGCTGGCGATGGGCCTGCTCCCGCCGGGGACGCGACTCTCGCCGCGCCCGTCGTGGGTTCCCGCCTGGACCGACCTCGACGAGGAGGACCGAGCGCTCTCGGCGCGGTTCATGGAGTGCTTCGCGGGCTTCCTCTCCTACACCGACGCGCAGATCGGGCGGCTCCTCGCCTTTCTCGAGGACATCGGCGACCTCGACGACACGCTCGTGGTGCTCGTCTCGGACAACGGGGCCAGCGCCGAGGGTGGCCGCCACGGATCGATCAACGACGTCCGCCTCTACAACTTCGATCCCGCCCCGCCGGCCGAGATGCGGGCGCGCATCGGCGAGATCGGTGGACCATCCACCCACAACAACTACCCGTGGGGCTGGACGATGGCGGGGAACACACCCTTCAAGCGGTGGAAGCGGGAGGTCCACGAGGGTGGCGTCGCCGACCCTTGCATCGTGTCGTGGCCCGGCCGGCTGGCCGGCTCCGTCGGCGGCGTGCGCCGCCAGTTCGCGCACGCCATCGACGTCCTGCCGACCGTGCTCGAGCTCGTGGGCGTCGACGCGCCCGCCGAGGTGGACCACGTCTCGCAGGCATCCATCGACGGGGTGAGCTTCGCCTACGTCCTCGACGATGACGCCGGCGCGGCACCCGAGCGACACACCACCCAGTACTTCGAGATGTTCGGATCGCGCGCCATCTACCACGACGGGTGGAAGGCGGTGACCTTCCACCCAATCGGCCCGATGTACGACGACGGGCTCAACCCGAACGCGCCGTTCGACGACGACGTGTGGGAGCTGTACCACGTGGCGGAGGACCTCTCCGAGACCGAGGACCTGGCGAGCCGGAGCCCCGAGCGGGTGGCGGAGCTCGTCGCCCGGTGGTGGGAGGAAGCCGAGCGCAATCAGGTGCTGCCGCTCGACAACCGAGTGCTGTGGACGCTCGCGTACCCGAAGCCGTCGCGCCGGCGGCCACGGGACCGCTTCCGCTACTTCCAGGGCGGCTCGCAGGTCCCCGAGCACGTCGCGGTGAACGTCAGGAACCGCTCCCACGCCCTCCGCGTCGAGGTGGACGTGCCCGACGGGACCGTCCCGGCGGGCGTGCTGCTCGCGCTGGGGTGCGTGCTCGGCGGCTGGTCGCTCCACGTGCTCCGGGGCCGCCTCCGGTACGTGCACAACCTGTACGGCAAGGAGCGTCACTCGATCGAGACCGACGCCGTGCTCGAGCCGGGTCGCCACACCGTCGAGCTGACCTTCGAGAAGGACGACCGCCATGGTGGACACGCCGTCTTGCGCTGTGACGGGACCCCGGTGGCCGACGGACCGATCGCACGCTTCACGCCCGCCGGGTTCAACGGCGTCGGCGCCGGGCTGACTTGCGGCTACGAGTGGGGTCCGGCCGTCGGCGACGGCTACACCGCGCCCTTCCGGTTCAACGGCAAGATCCTGCGAGCCGAGGTCGTGGCCACCGGCCCGGTGACGCGGGACCCGGTGGTCGAGCTCGCGGCCATCCTCGCCGAGCAGTAGACCCGCCAGCGCCAGCCCCGGCCGTCCAACTCCCGCTCCGGCGCGGTCGGATCCGGGCGCGCGCGGCGGCGGCGCTCGCTGCCGGTCGCGCCGGCCCGCTGGCGATCAGCCCCCTGGGGGTCGGTAGTCGACGGAGGTCTTGACCGCCTCGTCGATCTCCTCCGGGGTGAGGAGCACCGTGGTCTTCAGCTGCGTGCGACCCTGGGCGTTGACGGTCAGGCCCACGGCGGCGGCCGACCGCTGGTCGGGCAGGTCAGCGACCACGATGACGTCATCCGAGCCGAACGCGAAGTAGAAGGCCTCGAGGCGACCCCCCAGACCCTGCACGAGGCGCTCGATCGCCGCTCGCCGTCCCGTCCCGCCGTCCTTCAGGACGCCTTGGACCCCTTCGCTCGTGTACGAGGCCTGCCACAGGAACTTGGGCATTCCGACACCTCCGCTCGCTGAGGTCACGGACTGTAACGACGTGCATCCGCTCGGGCCACCCCTCGGCCTGCCCGCGGCGGGCGTGTCGCGCGCGTCCGTCCCGGAGCGGGCCCAACGAGCCACGGCGAGACGACTCGTGGCGGTCGTCATCACCACGTGTCGATGCAGGGGCGCTTCTTGTGGTCGCGAGGCGCCGGGCGCCAGCTGGCGAACGCCGACGCGATCCAGCGACGCGAATCGGCGGGATCGATGACGTCGTCGAGCTCGAAGTAGCTGGCGGCGTTGAGGGCGCGACCGTTCGCGTAGGCGTGCTCGACCATCTCGGTGAAGCGGCGCTCACGCTCACCGGCGTCGTCGATCGCCTCCAGCTCGCGCCGGAAACCCAGCCGGACGGCGCCCTCGAGGCCCATCCCGCCGACCTCGGCGCCGGGCCAGGCGACGCAGAAGGCCGGTGCCTTGAAGCTGCCGCCGGCCATCGCCTGCGCGCCGAGCCCGTAGCCCTTTCGCAGCACGATCGTCCCGAACGGCACCGACAGATTGGCGCCGACGACGAACATGCGGGAGACGTGGCGGACCTGGGCCGCGGCCTCGATCTCCGGCCCCACCATGAACCCGGGTGTGTCGCAGAGGAACACCATCGGGAGGTCGAAGGCGTCGCACAGCTGCATGAACCGCGCCGCCTTGTCCGCGCCGTCGGCGTCGATCGCGCCCCCGAGGTGGGTCGGGTCGTTGCTGATGATCCCGAGCGGTCGGCCCTCCACGCGCGCGAGCACCGTCACGATTCCCCGCCCGAAGCCGCGCCGGAGCTCGAGGGTGGACTCGGTGTCGGCCAGCGCCTTGATCACGGCCCGGACGTCGTAGGCCCGCAGCCGGTTCTCCGGGACCAAGGAGCGGAGGATCGTCGGGTCGCCCGCAGTCCATGGGTGGGCGGGTCCCCGGAAGTACGACAGGTAGCGCTTGGCGACCGCGACGGCTTCCGCTTCGTCGGCGACCGGCACGTCGACCACCCCGTTCTCCACCTGGACCGGGAGGGGACCGATCGCCTCCGGCTCGAACACGCCGAGGCCGCCGCCCTCGATCATCGCCGGACCACCCATCCCGATGTTCGAGCCTGTCGTCGCGATGATCACGTCACAGCACCCCAACAGGGCCGCGTTGCCCGCGAAGCAACGGCCGGCGACGATCCCGACGAGCGGAACCAGACCGGAGAGACCCGCGAACAACGAGAACGCCAGGCAGTCGAGCCCGGAGACGCCGGGCGCGTCACTGTCGCCAGGACGGCCGCCACCTCCCTCCGCGAAGAGCACGAGTGGCCACCGCTGGCGCTCGGCGAGCTCGAAGAGGCGGTCCTTCTTCCGGTGGTTCTGATACCCCTGGGTTCCGGCCAACACGGTGTAGTCGTACGACAGGACGACAGCCGGCTGCCCCTCGATCGCGCCGACGCCGCCGACGAGCCCGTCGGCGGGGGTGGTCCGCATGAGGTCCTCGTCGGGGCGACGACGGCGCTGAGCCGCCACGACCAGAGGCCCGTACTCGACGAAGGTGCCCGGGTCGCAGAGATCGTCGACGTTCTCTCGGGCCGTGCGCCGACCCGCCTCATGCCGCCGGGCGACCGCGGTCGAGCGGGCCGCGTCGAGCCCGAGCTCGTGCCGGGCTCGGACCGCTGCCAACGCCGCCGACTCGACCGGCGCCCCGGACTCGGCATCGCCGGTGGGCGGGCGGCCCGGTTCCAGTCCACCGATCGGCTCCACGAGCGCCAGCTCGTCGCCGAGCGCCACCGTCTGACCGACGACCGCGGCCAGACGGCGGACCACACCGTCGATCTCGGCCACCACGACGTGCTCGAGCTTCATCGACTCAATGACGACGAGCTCCTGGCCCGCCCGCACCGGACCACCGAGCTGGACCGCGACGGACACGACCGTCCCTTGTAGCGGCGCGACCACGACCCCGTCGCCGTCCATACCCGGTTTCTAGTCCCCCGGCGACGACCGAGCCCGCGGCGCCCCAGTTCGACCGCGACGCGCCGGCATCAGGACCCCGCCGCGAGCTGGAGGGCGAGGAGCGACGCGATGCTCGTGATGCAGAGGACGTGATCGCGGCAGATCGAGCGCGCGAGCCGGCTGCGTTCTGACCGACCGTCCGCCTCCGTGCCGAGTCGCACCGCGCTCGGGACCGTGTGCACGGCGGCCACGACGATCGGCGCGCTGGCGAGGCCGAGCGACGTGGCCGCAACCCACGTCGGCGCGTCACCGTCGGCGAGCTGGACCGCGATGGCGCCGACGGTGAGCACCATCACACTGGCGACGAGACGGTTCATCGGTCTCGCGTCCGTCGTGACGCGTCGGTAGTAGGCGGCGATCGAGGCCAACGCCGCGTCGGGAACTTCACCGTCGCGACGGCCGCGGACCTGGACGTCGAACATCAGGTCGAACCACAGCACGGCAAGGAGGAACCCCGCTCCGGCCGCCACGAAGGGGCTCACGGGGCCGAGTATGGCAGCGGCGCCCCGCACCGGCGATGGGTCTCGGAACGCGACGTGTGCTGGAGCAAAGCGGGAGCGCCGCCGACACGCAGCGCTTCGGGGCGTCGACAGCTACTTGACTCGGTGCGCTCCGAGCCGGATCGTGTCCGCGAGACCCACGTGACCAGAGGGGGACGTCATGGCCGAGAGCGTGTACAAAGTCATCGAGCTCGTGGGGACCAGCAGCGACTCGTGGGAGAAGGCGGCCGCGGCCGCAGTGTCCCAAGCGGGACGGTCACTGCGCGACCTGCGCGTCGCCGAGGTCTCGGAGCTCGACCTCACGATCGAGGACGGCGAGGTCGCGAGCTATCGAGCCAAGCTCAAGGTCTCGTTCAAGTACGAGGGCGGCGACTAGGTCGCAACGCGGCCCGGCCGAGCCATCGAGCCGTCGGCCCGCGCCGCGCTCCGATCGGTTCACTGACTCGGACGCCGGCCGTCGTCAGATCAGGGTCAGGCCCCCGTCCACGGCGAGCACTTGCCCGGTGACGTAGCTGGCGTCGTCGGACAGGAGGAACAGCGTGGCGGCGGCGACCTCCCACGCCGTTCCCTGGCGACCGAGCGGCACCGGGGTCTGCTCGCGGGCTGGACGCCCCCGCGACGCCCACCGTCCGAGGGGGGTGTCGATCAGGCCCGGCGCCACGACGTTGGCCCGGACGCCCTGACGCGCCCCCTCCAGCGCGACGTGGCGACAGAGACCGAGCAGCCCGGCCTTCGAAGCGTCGTAGGCGGGCAGCTGGCTTCCCGGCTGCAAGCCGGCGACGGAGCCGATGAAGACGATCGCGGCTCCCTCGGCGAGGCCCGGCAGTGCCGCCCGGGCGATGAGAAAGTGGGCCCGGAGGTTGACGGCGAGGGTCTCGTCCCAGTCCTGGGCGCTCGTCCGGGCCATGCGACCGCCACGTCCGATCCCGACGTTCAGCACGATCCCGTCCAGGTCGCCGGCGTCGGCGATGAGTCCCGAGCAGCCCGCTTCGGACGCCACGTCGGCGACGATCACGCTCGCGACTCCGCCCTCACGCTCGATCCAGGCCGCCGTGGCCTCGGCCGACCCGCGGTCACGATCGGCGCAGACGACGACGGCGCCCTCCCGACCGGCGGCGACGGCGATCGCCCGGCCGTTCCCGACCGGCGGGTCCGGCTCGTCGGACGGCTGGGTCCCGGCTCCCACGAC
>DASZJD010000108.1 GCA_035948415.1 Acidimicrobiia bacterium
GAGTTCTACGAACGGGTCCTGGTGGGTTACGGGGACGACTCGGTGGCGGAGCTCGCCGGCGCGCACGTCGCCGTCGAGCGCACCTCGACGCTCGCCGCCAAGGCACTCGAAGACAGCCGGATCGGCATCTCCCCGCTCGAGAAGTCGACGCGCTATGTCCGGTTCGATCGCCCGGGCCCCGATGGCCGGTACCTCTTCTACCGTGGGCCGGAGCTGGCCCATCCCGGTTACGAGCCCGGGGCGGATGCGCTGTTCGCCGTCTACAGCAGCCTGGTGGAGCCGGTCACCGAGGCGATCCGGACGCGTTATCCGATCGAGCCGGGCGAGACGGACCGGGCGTGGAAGTCGGCGACGCGGGCCAAGGCGCTCGACCTGCTTCGGGGCTTGCTTCCCGCCGGAACGCTGACCAACCTCGGCCTGTTCGGCAACGGCCGGGCGTTCGAGTACCTGATCACCAAGCTGGCGGCCCACGACCTGCCGGAGTGCCGGCGTCTTGCGACTGACCTGCACCACGAGCTCGCGCTGGTCATCCCCGCTTTTGTAAAAAGGGCGCTCGACGATCGGTATGGACGCCCGGCAGCCGAGCGGATGGCGAGAATTCGGGATGCGACGGCGTCCCTCGCCCAGCGCGGGGCGGGCGAATCTGTGATCGGGCCTTTGGTCAAGCTCGTCGAGTTCGACCCGGACGCCGAACGCAAGGTCGTGGCGGCGGCGCTGTTCCCGTACTCGAGCTTGAGCCTTGACGAGCAGACCGGCGACCCGGCGCAGGTCCTGGAGGCTCTGCTGGGCGACCGCGCGAATCGCCGCCAGCGCGCGCCCCGGGCGCTGGAGCAAGCGCAGTACACGTTCGAGATCGTCGCCAACTTCGGCGCGTATCGGGACCTGCACCGCCACCGCATGCTCACCCAGGACCGTCAGCTGCTGGGCACCTCACTCGGATACGACCTGCCGCCCGGCCTGGGCGAGCTCGGCATGGCGGACCGCTTCCAGGCCGCAGTCGAAGGCGCCGCCGCCGTGCACCGGACGCTCGAGCGAGACGCCGGCCCGGCGGTGGCCCAGTACATCGTTCCGCTCGCCTTCCGGGTTCGCTGGTACTTCCGGGCGAACCTGCGCGAGGTGTACCACCTGTGCGAGCTGAGGACCACACCCCAAGGGCACCCCGACTACAGGTGGGTGGCGCAGGAGATGTTCCGCCGGGTCGCCGAGGTCCATCCGCGGCTCGCTCGCTACGCCGCGTTCGTCGACCTGGGCCCTGGCGACGAGCTGGAGCGGCGGCGGTCGGAACGACGAATTGACGAAAAACTCAGCGCTCTAGATCATCCCGTGCGATAGTTACGCTCCATCGTCGATCGAAAAGGAAGGAGTGGGTGTCGTGCAGGAAGGAGTGGTGGTTGTGAGCGAAGTTTTGATACCTCGTGGCCCTGAGCGCCGCAATGGCGACAGGCGCGCCTGGGCGGAGCGGCGGTACGCGGAGAGGCGTGACCCGGTGCGAGCCGCGGCCGGCCGGCGCGGCGTCTGGCCGTTCGACCGCCGGATCGCCGAGCGCCGGATGCTCGAGCGCCGCGAGGGCTGGCCTCACCTACAGGCGGAATAACCTCGGCCCGGCCGGCGCTCATCGTCCACGGCGGAGCCGGCCCGGTACCTGAAGCCGAGCTGCCGCTCCGGCAGGCGGCCGTCGAGCGCGCGCGCGACGCCGGCTGGAGCGCGATAGGCGGCGGTGCCCTCGAGGCCGTGCTGGCCGCGGTTCGCCTTATGGAGGACGAGCCTCTCCTCAACGCCGGCATCGGCGCCTGCCTCAACCTCGACGGGGTGGTTGAGCTGGACGCGGGCGTGATGGAGGGAGCGGAGCTGCGAGCGGGTGGCGCGGCCGGGCTCAAGGACGTGCGCCACCCG
>DASZJD010000109.1 GCA_035948415.1 Acidimicrobiia bacterium
GGCGTCGGACCGTGCGGATCCGAGCTCGAGACGCCATCGGGATCAGGGCTTGACCGCGGGCGGGCCGGGGCTCGACCGGGACGCCGGGGGGATCACGCCCCGACCGTCGTCACCCCGGCCCGCCGTGCTGCGGTGATCGTCAGGCGATGTTCGCCACCTCGAGCTCCCACGTCGTCGGGAGGGCGTCCTCGGGACGTGGGTGCTTCGGCGGTCGCCCGCGCTTGCGCTTGTTCGTGATGACCTTCCCGTTGACGAGCAGCTCGCCACCCCAGACGCCCCAGGGCTCCCGACGGGCGACGGCCGCGGCGAGGCAGGGCTGACGGACGGGGCACCCGGCGCAGAACGCCTTCGCCCGGGCGATGTCGTCGAGCTGCTCCGAGAAGAACAGCGGGGTCAGCGAGGCCCCGCTGTCACGGCAGCGGGCCTCCTGGCGCCACGGCTCCTCGGCGAGCCAGTCCTCGAAGGCGAACATCGCTCGCTCCTCTCTCCTCTTCTCTCTCCCGTAGTGGGTCGGTTGGGTTGCTAGCGGGTTGACGGGCCCCCGAACGCAAGAAGGCCGCCGGGCTGTCCCGGCGGCCTGGTGGCTCGAGTGCGGTGGTGTCGCTACGAGGTCACGGGATGCCGCCGGGAGCGGGCTTGTGGTCGGTGATCACCGGGAGGAACCGGAAGACGGTCGACCACGAGCCGTTCGCCATGGCACACGCGTAGGCCGACCGGGCGCGCGTCGCCCCGGTGCCGGCCTGGTGGCTGGTCATCGGGTTGCGTCCCATCGTGGCGGGTCCTCGTTCTCCTGCCGGCGGCAGCGGGTACAAAAGCGTGGCAGAGCCCGCGTCGCAGGTCAAGCCAATAACGTGGCGGCCGTGGCGGAGGTGGACCTGGCGCCGGTGCTCGGGCTGCTCGAGCGACGGCGGGCTGAGGGCTGGCACCACTGCGCCCAGGTGTACGTGTCCCACCACGGCGAGGTGCTGCTCGACGAGGCGATCGGCGACGCCCGGCCCGGGCAGCCGCTGCGGATCGACGACGTGATGCTCTGGTACTCGTCGGGCAAGCCCCTCACCACGGTGGCGGTCCTCCAGCTCTGGGAACAGGGGCGCCTGGCGCTCGACGACCGGATCGGCACCTTCCTGCCCGGCTGGGGTGCCGGCAAGGAGCGCTGCACGCTGCGGCACGTGCTCGTCCACACCGGCGGGTTCCCGATGTTCGGCGACCCCACCTACGACGCCGACGTCAGCTTCGCCGAGGCCCTGGCGGCGACGGTGGCGACACCGGCGGCGTGGGAGCCCGGAACCGAGGCCGCGTATCACCCGGCGAGCGGCTGGCGGGTCCTCGGCGGGGTCGTCGAGGCTGTCGACGGCCGGCCGATCGACCGGTACCTGCGTGACGAGGTCCTCGAGCCGCTCGGCCTCGACGCCACGTTCCTCGGGATCCCGACTCCGGTCCAGGCCGAGCTCGGGGACCGGATCGTCCCCGTGACCTGGACCGGTCACCGGCTCCTGGCCCGCGACCCGGACGGCGGGGTGCGGATGGCCCCGTACCGGATCGACCGGTGGCACAACGAGCCCTGGCACATCGCCAAGGTGGAGCCGGGTGGCGGGGCGCGCGGCCCGGCCCGCCAGCTGGGGCGCTTCTACGAGGCCCTGCTGGGGCTCGGCCCGGCGCTGTTGGAGCCCCGGACCGTGGAGGTGATGGCGGCGATCCACCGTTACGGGGTGAAGGACCGCACCTTCGGGCTGGACCTCCCGTGGGGGTTGGGCGTGCAGCGCCAGTTCACGGGCGGGGCCGGGCGGCGCGCGTTCGGGCACGGCGGGATGGCGTCGTCTCGGGGCCTCGCCGACCCCGACCTCGGGCTGGTGATCGTGATGGTGTCGAACGGGCTGGCCGGCTACTTCGAGGCCGAGCAGCGGGTCCTCGAGGTCACCGACGCCGTCTACACCGCCCTCGGCGACAAGGCGGCCCGGGTGCGCACACCGGTGCGGGCCCTGCCGGGGGGTCGGTTCTCGAGCTGATCAGCCGCCGGGCCCGGCGACGACGGCGAGCACCCGACCGTGGAGCGACGGCGGCGCGGCGACGATGTCGCCGGATCGCAGCCAGGCGTCGGGGTCGCCGGCCCAGTCGGTGACGAGCCCGCCGGCCTCCCGGACCAACAGCGCCCCGGCGGCCACGTCCCACGGCCCCAGCGCGGCCTCGAAGTAGCCGTCGAAGGTGCCGGCGGCGGTCCAGGCCAGGTCCAGGCTGGCGGCGCCGGCCCGGCGCAGGTCCTCGAAGCCGCGCAGCGCCCGCTCGAATGCCCGCAGGTACTCCGGCAGGCGCGTGTCCTTGGCCCGGAACGGGGTGCCGGTGGCGACGATGGCCTGTCCCGCGGGCCGGTCGCTGACGCGGATCGGTCGACCGTTGCGACGGGCGCCGCCGCCGCGGCGGGCGGTGTAGGTGTCGCCGAGCATCGGGGCGTGGACGACGCCGACCGCGGGCTGGCCGTCCTCGAGGAGGGCCACCGAGACCGCGAAGACCGGGAACCGGTGCAGGAAGTTCGCGGTGCCGTCGAGCGGGTCGACGAGCCAGCCCAGCGGGGCGCGCCGACCGCCCTCCTCCTCGCCGTGGACCGGGATCCCGGGCGCGGCGGCGGCCAGGAGCCGACGGATGGCCCGCTCGCTGGCGGTGTCGGCCTCGCTCACCCAGTCGCCCGGCGCCTTCTCCCGGGCGTCGGGGACGGTGCCGAAGGCGTCGCGCACGATGGCGCCGCCCGCCTCGGCGGCGCGCACCGCCGCGGCCAGGAGCGCCTCGAGGTCGAGGGCCGCGCTAGCCGACAAGGGCTCGCAGCGCGTCGAGGAGCGGGGGCGTCGCGCCCGCCAGCACCCGCCGACGGGCGTCCGGGTCGCTGGTCACGAGGTCACGGCCGGGCCCGTCGACGACGACGGCGCCGGCCTCGCGGCAGGCGAGGAGCCCGCCCAGGTAGTCCCAGGGCGCGTGCTGGTCGGCGAGGGCGTCGAGGAACCCGTCGAGCCGGCCGGCGGCGACGTCGCAGAGGGCGAGGGCGAGCGAGCCGAGGGCGCGGAACTGCCGCCACGGGCCCGGGCGGGGCAGGCCGGCGACGCCGATCACGGCGGTGTCGAGTTCCGTCGTCGACGCCGCGCGCAGCGGCGCGCCGTCGGCCCACGCGCCCTGGCCGCGCACGGCCGTGTACCGCTCGCCGGTGGCCGAGTTCCCCACCAGGGCGCAGAGCGGCCCGTCGGCGTCGAGCGCGCACAGGGAGATGCCCCAGTACGGGATGTGGCGAGAGCAGTTCGTCGACCCGTCGACGGGGTCGACGACCACCGTGATCGGCGCGTCGGCGGGGCCCGACACCCCCGACTCCTCGCTCACGACGCGCACCGGCGCCGCGCGCAGCACGTCGAGGACGGCGGCGTCGGCGACGAGATCGAGCTGGTACTGGCCGGGGCGGTCGGTGTGCGCCCGACGCGCCGGGCCCGCGAGCGCCGCCACCGCCTCGCGCTCGGCGTCGGCGGCGTCGAGGAACAGCGGGAGCAGCTCGGCCGGGCCCACGGGGCTGGCAGTCTTCCAGACCGCCGGCCGGCGGCTAGCCCGGCGTCGCCGCCGGCCCGGTCAGCCCGGCGCGGCGCACCGCGTCGGGGGTGTCGACGTCGGTGAACGCGGCTGCGGTCGTGACCGCGCCCCACCCCGGCTCGTCCTCGTAGGTGACGGGCACGGCCGCGAGCAGGTCGTGCATCGCGGCCGCGCCACCGGCTCGCAGCGCGGCGGCGACGGTGAGGTCGGCCGCGGCGTAGCGGGCGCAGAGGGGCTGCGGCCGGCCGTCGACGCGCGGCACCACCGAGCCCGGCGCCGGGTGCTCGACGAGCCACCGCAGCAGCGGCACCTCCACGAACGGCAGGTCGACGGCGAGCACGAGCACTGGGCGACGCCCGCCGCTCCGGGCCAGCGCGTCGGCGCCGGCGACGAGGGCGGCGAGGGGCCCGGCGCCGGGCGGGTCCTCGCGCACGGCGGGGAGCGGGCTGACGCCCGGGCCGACCTCGAGCGCTGCGGTGCACACGGACGCCACCAGTCGCGCCCCCCGGTCGGCGAGGCGCTCGCCGTCCCGGCGGAGCTCGGCCTTCGCGACGCCGAGGCGCGAGCTGGTGCCCCCCGTCAGCAGCAGCCCCGCGGTGCTCGACACGCGGCGCACGGTACCGTCGACGCTCGTGGAGCCGGCGCTGATGCGATCGCGCCTGGAGGCCGCGCCGGTGGCCATCCTGGCCACGACCGACGACCGCGGCCACGCGCACCTCGTCCCGGTGTGTTTCGCGCTCCTCGCCGACGACCGCCTCGTCACCGCGGTCGACCACAAGCCGAAGCGCACGAGCGCGCTCCGCCGCCTCGACCACGTGCGGGCCCGCCCCGCGGTCAGCCTCCTCGCCCACCACTACGAGGACGACTGGGCTGCGCTCTGGTGGGTGCGGGCCGACGGCGCCGCGGTCGTCGTCGACCATCCCGACGCCGACCTGCTCGCGCCGCTGACCGCGAAGTACCGCCCCTACGCCGAGCGGCCGCCACTCGGCCCGGCCATCGTCGTCACGATCGAGCGGTGGACCGGCTGGGCGGCGGGGTGAGGTCCTCGGCCAGCTCGACGAGGTGCCCGTCGGGGTCGAGGACGTACGCGGTGCGCTGGCCCCACGGCCGGTCGGTCGGCGCCGTCGCCGGCTGGGCGCCGCCTCGGAGCAGCTGCGCGTAGGCGCGGTCGCAGTCGTCGACCTTGAACCCGAGCTCGAAGCCCGGCTGGTCGGCGTCGGGGCGGCGGAGCGGCCGGCCCAGCGTCTCGCTCATCGCCGCCCGCTCGTAGAGCCCGACTCGGGTCGTACCGGTGTCGAGCTGGGCGTAGGTGCCGGCGTCGTGCGCCAGCCGCAAGCCGAGCACCCCGGTGTAGAAGCCGACCGCGCGCGCCACGTCCTCGACGACCAGCACGACGTAGTCCGGGTGGTCACCGAGCACTCAGGTCCCCGCGGCGTCGGGCTCGAGCTCGTACGCGACCACCAGCCAACGCGACGACCGCTTGGCGAGCTGGAGCGCGTCGACGGCGTGGCCGCCGTCGCGCAGCTCGACGCGCGTGTGCACCACCGCGAAGCCGCGACCCTCGCTCACCGCGTCCACGCTCACCCAGGCGGCGATGCCGCGCAGCCCCGGTTGCCGCTCGTACGCGGCGCGTTTCGCGTCGATGAACTGCGGGCGGTCGAGCCCGTCCCGGAGCTCGTCGCCGGAGAGGGCCCAGAGCGCCTCGAAGTCGAGGTGGTCCCAGGCGTGCTCGTACGCCAGCGCGACCTCGGCCGCCGACGGGCCGCGATCGACGACGACGAGGATCACGAGCGCGACGCACAGCGCGACGACCAGGACGCCCACGGCCACGAAGACCATGGCTAGGTGGCCGCGGCGTCGATCTGGGCCGCGAGCGCGAGGTCCTTGCCCGTGATGCCGCCCTCGCTGTGGGTGCTGAGCACGACGCGCAGCCGCGAGTACCGGATGTCGAGGTCGGGGTGGTGGTTCGCGGCCTCGGCGAGGTCGGCGATGCGCCCCACCAGGTCGATCACGTCGCGGAACGACGCCCGCTCGTAGGTCCGCACGATCTCGTCGCCTGACCGCTCCCACCCGGGGAGGCCGGCCAGGCCCTCCCGGACCTCGGCGTCGGTGAGCGGGGGCACCGCGCCATTGTCGGCGCCGCGGCCCCGGACGGCCAACCCGCCGCCACCTCCCCCCGAATTCGGCGGCTGCGCGGGGTGGTCAGGCCGGCCGGTCGGCGGGGTTGGTGGCGAGCACGCAGGCGACGGGTGGGTCGAGCGGGAGGGTCTCCACGCGGGCCCGGGTGAACCCGGCCTGGGTGAGCTGCTCGCGCAGTTCCCGGCCGGCGGTCGGGCCGTTCCGGCCCCCGGTCGCTAGGTCGCTGGGACCGCCGTTCGCCGCCGGCGGACGATCACGACACCGGCGCTGATCGCGAGCCCGGGGATCAGCAGCAGGGCCGCCCACGGGGTCTCGGGCACCCGGACGCTGGGGTTGACGAAGAAGCAGAACTGGTTGCTGAGGAACGTGCCGCTCCCCATGTCCGCCCAGGCCGACATATCACCGTTCGTCTTGCCCTGCACCAGTCCCCGGTCGCAGACGGTCTTGCCCGCCCACGCCGATTGCGCCGTGAAGCTGGTCACGAAGGGGTTGGCCGTCGCCGGCTTCTCGAAGGTGTCGGGTGGCGTCCCGAGGGCGGCGCCGCCGAGCTTTCCCGACTGGCCGTAGAACACGCAGTCCCACGCCTGGTTGGGCGTCCCTTGGAAGAGACCGGACCACCAGCTGATGCTGACCGAGACGGTCTGGCCGATGTTGATGTTGAGGCCGCCGGGGTCCGACGCGTAGGTCTTGCCGTTGATCGTCACCTTCTTCGTGACCTTCGAGCTCACCTTCCCGGCGTTGCCGCTGACGCAGGGGTTCGAGCCCCCGCCGCCCCCGCCGCCCCCGCCGGTCCGGGTCGCCGCCCCCGCCGGTGCCGCGCTCAGGGCCGGCGCCACGGCGGCGGCGACCGTGATCGCGATCCCCACCCACGTCGCTCGGCGCACCGGACCTCCCGTCAGGGCCGAAGGTGCCCAGATCGTCCCAACTTCCGGTGCACGTTTGGTCGAAGAGCAACCAAACGCTCGGCAACGGGGTCGGCAACAGTCTCAATCCCCCGCTACGGACAGTGGGCGGGGCTCACGGATGCCGGCGGCCGCGGGGCCCGCCCGTGCGTCGCCGCTCACGGGGCCAGGCGCCTCGACCTGCGACGAAGGAGACTCCCGCGACCGACGGACCGCTCGGAGGCCGTCACGGACGGTGCCGCGGTCCGGGGCCGCGCCGGCGCGAGCCCGGGAGCGGGCGACGGAGCCGTCACCGCGCCACGAGGACGGTCACCGCGGCGTGACCACCGCCACACGGTGCCCTTTGGCTGCAACGGGAAACGACCCGAATAACCTACGGGGCGTGACTTGTCCGGCGTGCGGGGCGGCGGCGCCGCCCGACGCGCGCTTCTGCCCCACCTGCGGGCACCTCCTCGTGGCCCGCCCCGACGAGCGGCGGGTCGTCACCCTCCTGTTCGCCGACCTGGTCGGGTTCACGAGCTTCTCCGAGCACAGCGACCCCGAGGCGGTGAAGGCCCTCGTCGACGAGTGCTTCGAGGCCCTCAGCGCCGACGTGTCCGCCTACGGCGGTCTCGTGGACAAGATCATCGGCGACGCCCTCCTCGCCCTGTTCGGCGCCCCCGTCGCCCACGAGGACGACGCCGAGCGCGCCGTGCGGTGCGCGCTGCGCATGCAGCACACCCTCGCCGCCGCCGCCGACCCCTCCGGCCGGCGCCCGGCCCTCCGCATCGCCGTCAACACCGGCGAGGTGCTCGTCGGCGCGCTGCGGGCCGGCGGCGACTACACGGCGATGGGCGACGTCGTGAACACGGCCAGCCGGCTCCAGGCCGTCGCCGACCCCGGCTGCGTGGTGGTCGGGGCCGAGACGCACGCCGCCACCGCGCACGCGATCCGGTACGAGCCCCTCGGCTTGCAGACGGTGCGCGGCCGCTCGGAGCCGGTCGAGGCGTGGGTGGCGGTCGGCGCGTCGGCGCCGCCGGGCGCGCGCCGACGGGCTCGAACCCCGCTGGTCGGCCGCGACGCCGAGGTCGGCCTGCTGCGGGCCATCGTCGACACCGCGCTCGCCCGACGCCGCGCCCACCTCGTGCTGGTCACCGGCGGGGCCGGCGTCGGCAAGTCCCGGCTCGCCAGCGCGGCGGCGCGCCACGCCGAGGAGGAGCACGGCGCCCAGGTGCTCACCGGTCGCTGCGTCCCCTACGGCGAGGACGTGTGGTGGCCGATCGCGGAGACGATCCGGGCCGTCTGCGGCGTACCCGGCAACGCCACCCACGAGGAGGCGCGGGCGCGCATCTACGAGGACGTCGCCGGCGCGACCGGCCGCCCCGTCGACGACCCCGAGGTCGCTCGCGTCGGGCGCGGCCTCCTCTACCTCCTCGGCTACGCCGACGCGCTGCACGACGTCGACCCGGCCCGGGCCCGAACCGACGCGCTTCGATCGGGCCAGGCCCTCTTCCGGCACCTGGCCGAGAAGTGCCCGGTCGTCCTCGTGCTGTCCGACCTGCACTGGGCCGACGAGGTCGTCCTCGACCTCGTCGAGCGGCTCCTCGACGCGCTGCGCGCGGCGCCGTTCGTGCTGCTGGCCACGGCCCGACCCGACCTCGAGGAGCGCTGGCGACCCCAGCCCGGTCGGCACAACCTCAGCGTGCTGAACCTCGAGCCCCTCGACGGCCCCGCGGTGCGCGCCCTCGTCGAGGAGCTGCTCGGCGCCGACGCCACCCCCGAGCTCACCGCGGCGCTGCACGAGCGCAGCGGCGGCAACCCGTTCTTCATCGAGGAGCTGGCGGCGCTGATCCGCGAGTCCGGGCCCGGGGGCCCGGTCGAGGGGCGGCTGCCCGCCACCCTCCAGGGCCTCGTGACGGCGCGGCTTGACTCGCTGGCGCCGTCCGAGCGGAACCTCATCGAGGACTGCGCCGTGGTGGGAACGAGCGGTCCCCTCGCCGCGGCCGCGGCGCTGGCCGGGGCCCGGGACGACGCCGACCCCTCGGCGGCCCTCCTCCAGCTCACCGACCGGGAGCTCCTCGAGGTCGGCGACGGCGAGTTCCGGTTCCCGTCCGAGGTCGTGCGCGACGTCGCCTACAGCACCCTCACGAAGGCCGAGCGGGCGCGGCGTCACGCCGTGCTCGCCGAGTGGCTGTCGAAGCAGCTCAGCGAGGACGACGCCGGCGCCAGCGCGACCGAGCGGGTCGCGCACCACTACGGCGCCGCCGCGGTGCTGCTCCGCGAGCTCGGCGCGGTCGACGGCGTCCCCGCCGACCTCCCGGAGCGGGCCCTGGCCATGCTCGAGCTCGCCGGCGACCGGGCCTGGGCCGCCGAGCTGTGGCCGAGCGCCACCCGGCTCTTCGACCAGGCCCTGGCGGTGCTGCCGCCCGACACGCCCGACGACACCCGCTGGCGGCTGCAGCTGGGGCACGCCACCGCGGCCACGGCCCAGCACGACCTCGCCGCCGCGCGCGCCGACATCGACGGGGTCCTCGAGGAGGACCCGGATCCGCGCACGACCGCGCGCGCCCTCGTGCTCCTCGGCGAGGTGCAGCAGCGCCTCGGTGACGCCGAGGGCGCGATCGAGACCGCCCAGCAGGCGATCGATCGGTGGCGCGACCTCGGCGACGACCTCGGCGTCGCCACCGCGCTGCGGGTCCGCGGCGTCACCTACATGTTCATGGGCGACCAGGACGGCGCCGACCGCGACCTGTCCGCCGCGTTGCAGGCGTTCCAGGCCGCGGGCGACCGCCGCGGCGAGGCGTGGGCGCTGCAGAACCTGGCCTCGATCGCGTTCTTCCGTGGCGACGCCGAGCGGGCCGACGAGCGGCTCGAGCGCTCCACGGCCGTGTTCAGCGAGCTCGGCGACTACGGCGGCCTGAACTGGTGCCGGAGCATCCAGGCGTGGGTCCGGTTCATGCAGGGCCGGACGGCCGAGGCCGAGGCGCTGGCCCACGAGCAGCGGGCCGAGACCGCCGCCACCGGGAACCGGTGGCTCGCCGCCATCCTCACCCTGCTCCTCGCCATCCTCGACCTGTGGCGGGGCGAGAGCGAGCGCGCCATCGACTTCGGCTACGACGCCCTCGCCCGCTTCGAGGCCACCGGGGACCCGTGGGGGCAGAACCAGGCCGAGGCGGCGTTGGTGCGCTCGCTGGCGTGCCGGGGCCGGGTCGGCGACGCCTTCGACCTCCTCGACCGCGACAGTGACCGCGGGCCCCGCGACGACGCCTTGCTGCGGGCGCAGGTGCTCGTCCACCTCGGCGACCCGGGCGCCCTCCCGGCCGCGCTCCACGTCACCTTCCACGAGGGCGCCGGCGCCGAGATCGTGGCCACCGGGCGCCTGGCGCTCGGCTGGGCGCTGCTCCAGGACGGCCGCGTCGACGAGGCCGTGGCCGAGCTCGAGGCGGCGGAGGCGATCGGCGTCCGGAAGCACACCGGCTCGGCGATGGCGATCACCGCGGGGCTGTCGCTCGCATATGCAGCGGCCGGCCGCCTCGACGAGGCACGGGCGCTCGGCGACGCCGGCGCGGGACAGGGAACCTACCTGGACCGCCTCCAGCACGCCCTCGGCGCCGCGTTCGCGCGGCTGCGGTCCGCCGACCCCGACGCGGCCGGCGCCTTCGACGCCCTCGTGGCCGAAAGCGACGAGACCGAGGCCCGCCTCGACCAGGCGATCACCCGGCTCGCGCGCGCCCACGCCTGGCGGGCGCTCGGCCGCGCCGACGCCGACGCGGCCGCGGCCGAGGCCCAGAGCCGGCTCGACGCCATCGGCATCGCCGCGCCGGGCTGGTCACGGGCGTTCTCGCTCGCCGCCGGCGCGTAGCCGGTCGAGGACGCGGGCGCAGGCCAGCCCGTCGGCGAAGGTGGGCGCGCCCGGCGGCGCCACGCCGTCCTGGACGCAGTCCCGCACCACGCCCGCCCACCGGCGCATCGGCTCGACGTGCGGGTCGCCGTCCCCACCGTCGTGGTACTCGCGACGGCCGCCGTCGCCGGCCCGCACGACGACCCGAGCGTCGGCCACGCACTCGAGGACGCCGTCGCTGCCGACGACGACGAGCCGCGGCGCCATCGACACCGGCGCCGCGAACGTGGAGTCGATCGCCGCTGTCACGCCGTCGGCCAGGGTCAGCAGGGCGGTGAACCCGTCCTCGGCGTCGCAGCGGCGGCCGGTCCCAGTGGCGTCGGGGCGCGTGCCGATCGTGGTGCGGCAGCGCGCGGTCACGTCGAGGACCTCGCCGAAGGTCCAGCGCAGGAAGTCGACCGCGTGCGAGCCCCAGGCTCCGACCCAGCCGCCGCCGGCGCCCCGGTCGAAGAGCCACCCGTGAGGCCGCAGCGGCTGCCGCGACGCCGCGCTGAGATGAGTCCACTGCACGTGCTCGGGCGTCCCGACGACGCCGTCGGCGACGAGCGCCCGCACCCGCGCGCGCGTCGCGTCGTAGCGGAACTCGAAGTTCAGCAGGTGGAGGCAGTCGGCGACGTCGGCCGCCGCCAGCAGCGCCTGGGCCTGCCCGGCGTCGAGGCCGAACGGCTTGTCGCAGAGGACCGCGTGCCCGCCGGCGATGGCGCGGCGCACGTGGGGACTGTGCAGGAAGGGGGGCGAGTGCACGCACACCAGGTCGAGGGTGGGGTCGGCGCAGAGCGCGGCCACGGCGGCGTCGTCGCGCGCCGAGACCACGTCGGCGACGGTGCACCCGGCGGTCGACGCGAACGCCGGCGCCACCACCCGGGCACCGAACCCGGTGCCGACCACGCCGACGCGCAGCGTCACTCGCCGACGGCCGCCGCCGGCTCGGGGTCGACGTCGCCGACCCCGAGGTGGAGCCGGGCGAGGAACCAGTGCCCGAGGGGCCCGATCGCCAGCGCGAAGAGGACCGTGCCGACGCCGACGTCGCCGCCGAGCGCCCAGCCGCTCACGAGGGCGCTGAGCTCGAGGGCGGTCCGCACCGCCCAGAGCGGGTGGCCCCGGGCGGCCAGGCCGGTCATGAGCCCGTCGCGGGGACCGGGCCCGAGCCCGGCGCCGATGTAGAGGCCCATCCCGAACGCGGTGACGACGATCCCGCCGAGGAGCATCGGCCAGCGCAGCGCCAGGGATCCCGGGGCCGGCAGCAGCCCGACGTAGGC
This sequence comes from Acidimicrobiia bacterium, assembly GCA_035948415.1. Taxonomy (NCBI): domain Bacteria; kingdom Bacillati; phylum Actinomycetota; class Acidimicrobiia; species Acidimicrobiia bacterium. The sequence goes on from DASZJD010000109.1 coordinate 11,742, forward strand.
GTCGACGACGAACCCGACGGTGACCGTGTTGACGACCGTGCCGATCCCGAAGCGCTGCCCGATCGGGATCCACGCCACGAGGATGGCGAGGCCGAGCAGCACCACGACGGTCCCGAAGCTGAGGCCGGTGACGCGGGCCAGGCCCTGGTGCAGGACGTCGTAGGCGCTCACGCCGAGCCGGGCCTGGAGCAGGAGCGCGATCCCGGCCGCCAGCACGACGATGCCGGCCAGCAGGCGCGGGAGCCGGCGCCGCAGCTCGGCCGGGGTCGGGAAGGTGACGACGTGGAGCTCGGGCGCGGTCACGAGGCGATCCCCGCCGCCGACTCCTCGTCGAGCTCGATCGTCACCGTCCCCCGGGTGCGCAGGATCGACGCCGGGCAGGCGGTGGTGACGGGCCCGGTCAGCGCGGCCCGGACCGGGTCGCGCTTGCGGGCCTCCGGCACGACCGCCAGCACCCGCCCCGCCGCCAGCAGGGCCGGGATGGTCACGGTGAGGGCCTGGGGCGGCACCGCCTCGAGGGCGGCGAAGTGCCCCTCCCCCACCTGCTGGGCCCGGCAGCGCTCGTCGAGCTCCACGACCTTCACCGCGCGCGGGTCGTCGAAGTCGGCGACCGGCGGGTCGTTGAAGGCGAGGTGACCGTTCTCGCCGATGCCGAGGCAGCAGAGGTCGAGCGGGTGCTCGGCCAGCAGCGCCGCGTAGCGGGCGCACTCCGCGACCGGGTCGGCGGCGTCCCCGTCGAGGTAGTGGAAGGCGCCCGGGCGGACGCGCTCGACGACCCGCTCGCGCAGGTAGCGCCGGAACGAGGCCGGGTGATCCGAGCCGAGCCCGACGTACTCGTCCATGTGGAAGCCGACCACCTGCGACCAGCCGACGTCGGGTCGCGCCGTGAGGGCGGCGAGGAAGGCCAGCTGCGAGTTGCCGGTCGCGAACATGACGTTGGCGGTGCCGCGGGCCGCCACCGCGGCACCGATGACGTCGGCCGCGACCGCGGCGGCGTCCTCACCAAGCTCGGCCGGGGTGGCGTGCACGCGAACCGTGGCCGCGCCGACGACGAACGTCCGCATCAGGGCCGCTATGCGAACTGCGGGAGCCACCGCTTCGTCGCCGTCAGCATCTCGTCGCTCATGGCGCGCAGCGCGTCGTAGTCGATGCGGCCGGCGAGCGGGTCGGTCAGCAGGGCGTCGAGGACGCGGTCACGGCTGCCGGTGATCCCAGCTTCGACGGTCAGCTCCTGGGCGGTGCTGACCCGATGGAGGGTCTCGGCGATCACGGCGGGCAGGTGCACGACGTCGCGGCCCCGGACGCCGGCGCCGTCGACGACGCACATGCTCTCGACGACCCGGTCGGCGGGGAGGTCAGCCACCTGCCCGTGGTTCGGGATGTTCAGTGGGAACCAGCCGGGCAGGTTCTCGAGCATGCACATGATCACCGGCGCCACCATCTCGCCCGAGGGCATCTCGTCGACCGTGTCGGCGGCCAGCAGCTCGTCGAGCTCGTGCACGTAGTGCGCCTGGGAGCGCTCGCGGTCCTCGATGGACGTGAGATGGACCCCCCAGCGCTCGCCCCAGCCCGACTCCTCGGTGATGAAGCCGGCGAAGAACTCCACCAGGTGGCGGTCCCCCGCCGCGGGCAGGACGCCGAAGCGCCGCAACAGCTCGAGCTTCACCCGGTGGCGGGCGAGCAGGTCGCCGACGGTGCGCTCACCGTGCTCGAGGTGGTCGGCGAAGTCGGTCGGCAGGGGGTCGCTCGCTCGCTCCGACTCGTGGTCCACGAGGTCCGCCAGCAGCGCCAGGCCGTCGTCGCCGCCGACGTCGAGGGCCGAGATCACCGGCATGTGGTTGACGCCGGCCACGGTGGGGGCGATCTCGAGGAAGCTGCGGTCCAGGAGCAGGCTGAGCGCGAACTGCATGCCGGTGATCTCGTGGCAGAGCCCCACCGTCCGGATCTTCGAGGCCTTCGTCACCGCCCGGCAGATCGTCGTCATGGGGTTGGTGAGGTTCAGCATCCAGGCGTCGGGGCAGATCGCCTCCATGTCGGCCGCGATGGCCGCGAACACCGGGATGTTGCGCAGGGCTCGCAGCACGCCGCCGGGGCCGACGCTGTCGCCGACCGACTGGCGGATCCCGTACCGGGCCGGGATCTCGAGGTCGTAGCGCATGGACTCGAAGCCGCCGGTCGAGATGTTCACGACCACGAAGTCGGCCCCCTCGAGCGCGGCCCGCTGGTCGGTGGTGGCACGGGCGTGCAGCGGGATTCCCCGCAGCGTCGCGATGTGCTCGACGAGCTCGACCATCCGCGGCAGCGGCGCGGGGTCGAGGTCCTCGAGCACGATCTCGGCCTCGTGCAGCACCGGGGTGTTGGCGACGTCGATGAGCAGCTTCGGGACCCACTGGTAGCTCCCACCACCGATGATCGTGATGCGAGGTGCCATCAGCCTTCCTCCCGGAGCGACGCGATGAGCTCGACCTCGACGGGCGCGCCCCGCGGCAGCGCTGCGACGCCGATGGCCGAGCGGGTGTGACGCCCGGCGTCGCCGAAGACGTCGACGAGGAACCGGCTGGCGCCGTCAGCGACCCGAGGCTGATCGGCGAAGTCGGCGGTGCTGGCGATGAAGACGCTGAGGGTGAGGAGCCGGTCGATGACGTCGAGGCTCCCGAGCGCTGCCCGCAGCAGCGACAGCGCGTTCTGGGCGCAGAGAGCCGCGCACTCGCGCCCGGTGTCGGCCGTCACGCCACCGCCGACGACCCCGGTCGCCCGAAGGGTGCCGTCGGCGTCGCGGGGCAGGCAGCCGGAGGTGCGGGCGGTGCCCCGGTGCACGATCACGGCGTCGAGGGGGTCGTGCGGTGGGAACGGCCCCGGGAGCTCCGCGCCGAGCGCGGCGAGTCGGGCCTCGAACACGCCCGCACCCTAACGGCTTCCAAGTCGCGGACGGTCAGGCCGCGCCGAGCGCCCAGCGGAGCCCGCCGTGGAGGTGCTGCAGGTACGCGGGTGTCTCCCAGGCCCCGGGGAAGTGCCCGAGGCTGGTCGAGAACACCCGGCCGTCGCCCTCGGTGAAGCACCAGGCCAGGGGGAACCCGAACGGCGGCGTGCTCGCACCGGGCGCGTCGAGGTCGAGCTGGTCCTCGGGGACCCGCAGCAGCACTCGGGCGTCGGGGCGCAGGTCGCGGAACGTGTAGACCTCGTCGTGCCAGCGCCAGGTGGCACCGAGGTGGCGAGTCGCGGGGTGGGCTGGATCGACGACCTCGAGGTCGACGGTCTGGGTCCACGGGTGCCCGTCGAAGCGGGCACCGACGAGCCGCCCGTAGTCCGCCCACCCGTAGCAGGAGTCGGTGGCCGAGTGGATCGCGAGCACGGCCAGCTCGCCGGCGCGGACTCGCCGCGTGATCGCGGCGCGCTGGGCCGCCGACCAGGGCGTCTCGCCGATCGTGAAGAGCGCCAGCGCTCGCGCCGACTCGACCCGGTCGTCGTCGAGGTCTCGGACGTCGTCGACCCGCGCCGCCCGCAGGTCGGCGAGCTCGGCGCACTCGGCGACGCCGACCGCGGCCTGGTCGAGGACGCCGTGGACGCCGGCGGGCCCGCCGGCGTAGGCCGCCACCTGGGTGACGAAGAGGAGCTCGCCGCCCCTCATGACCGTGGCCTGGCGTCACGGGGGTCGTCCGGCACCGGGTCACGGTATCGGAGCCGACGACCCGCTGGTACCGAGGCCGTGCTCGGCGGGCCCGACCTGGCCGACCTGGCGCGGGCCCGGGCGGCGAGGGTGCTGACCCGCCGGTCCCTCGCGCGCGGCGCTCGCCGAGCATGCTGCGGCCTGGTCCGGCGACCGTACGAGGCGCTCAGGCCGCTCGCGTCCGCCCGAGCCATCGGTCGAGGAATGCCGCCGGTCCGGCCTCGCGCCACTGGTGGTCACCCTCGAAGACGTCGTGGACCAGCCGGCCTTCGGCGCCGAGATGGCGGTACACCGCGCCGAGTTGGCTCACCGACTTCCTCGCCGCGGCCACAGGGAAGATCAGGTCCTCGGTGCCGGTCTGCACCAGCAGCGGCCGGGGCGCGATGAGCGCGCCGAGGTCGACGTGCTCGAGCCGTCCGAGCATGCCGGGGAGCACCTGGGAACCGCACATGTTCCAGGGCATCTTGTGGGACTCGGTCCACGAGGAGAAGAAGCCGCTCACGACCGCGGCCGCGACCCGCTCGTCCCACGCGGCGGTGAACAGCGTCATCGTGCCCCCGAGGGAGAGGCCGACCATGCCGAGGCGCGCCGGGTCGACGAGCTCGTGGCCCTCGAGCACGTCGAGGCACCGGGTGAGGTCGAAGAGGTTCTGGGTCAGCGGGGAGAGGCCGGCCATCGTCGCGTGCACGAGGTTGATGTCGCAGGCGTAGATGTCGGGCGGGTTCCAGTCGGCTCGCTCCCCGAAGCAGCGCAGGTCTGGCGCGAGCACCACATAGCCCCGCCGCGCCAGCTGGCGGGCGTAGTCGCCGTGCGGTGCCTCGGTCGTCTCGAGGCCGACGACGAGCGCCTTGCCCGGGCCGTGCCCGTGGCAAGCGAGGATCGCCGGCCCGGGCTCGGTCCGGTCGTCCGGCACGAGCAGGTAGGCGGGGACGGACATGCCGGCCTCGCTGTCGAAGACCACGCGCGCCTGGCGGTAGCCGTCGCAGTGCTCCTCGTCGAGGGTCTCGAGGTTGAGCGGGACCGGCTCGGGCCACGGGCCGAGGAGCTCGACGAGCCGGCCGCGGCAGCGCGCCTGCCAAGACTCGAGGGTCGCCAGGGCGTCCACCGGCAGCGGGTCGACGGACTGCGTTTCCGCGAGGCGGGTCATCCACTGGTGCCACGGCGAGAAGTTGCGTCGCCGGGTCACGGCGTCGGCCGTCGTCACCATGTCCCTCCTGGATCCTCGGTGCGCCCGGGGGGCCCCGCCGACAACCTACGTTGCCTAGCGTCGATGCCCACGAATTGCACGTGGAGCCGCGAGCCGTGCTTGCGGAAGGTCGTCGAACCCGGCTCCCGCGGGCACCTCGGCCTCGGCAGCAATTGTCCGCCAGTCTTCACGTGCCGCTGCGTCGGAGGGCGCGCTCGTCGGTGCCAAGGTATGAGGCGATGACGAGTGGGTCCTCGCGCACCGCAGCTGGCACCCCTTGGGCGATCACGGAACCGGCCTCCATGCAATAAACCCGGTCGGAGATCGCCAAGATCAGTGGGAGGTCGTGCTCGACGACGATCAACGTCGCGTCGAGCTCTTGCTGCACGCGTTTGATCAGCGGGCCGAATGCCTCGGCCTCGCGTTGGGCGACGCCGGCGGTCGGCTCGTCGAGGCACACCACCCGGGGCGCGACTGCGAGCACCGACGCGAGCTCGACGATCCTTCTCGTCCCGGTCGAGAGTTCGGCGATGAACCGATCGGCGAAGCGGCCGAGGCCCAGGAAGTCGATGAGCTCGGCAGCCTCGGCACGTTTCGATCGCTCGATGCGCGTCGAGCGCGGAAGCCACAGCAGGGAGCCCCAGAACGACGTCGTGCCTCGTGCTTCGAGCGCAAGCTGCATGGTCTCGCGGACGGTGAGCTCAGGAAAGAGTGTCGCGGCCTGGAAGGTGCGGCCCAGCCCCTTGCGGGCGCGCCGGTGCGAGGGAAGCCGGCTGATGTCGGCTCCGAGCAGGTCCACGACGCCGTTGCTCTCGACGTAGCCACCGATCGCGTTGAGCAGTGTCGACTTGCCGGCTCCGTTCGTCCCGATCAGGCCGATGATCTCGCCCTGGTCAGCGCGGAAATCCACCGAGTCGACGGCAACGATGCCCCTGAAGTGCACGGTCAGCCCGCGGGTGGACAGCACGCTTCCGTCGGCGTTCCGCCGGAGTGGATCTGGCGACGCGGCTCGGGTCAGCGACGGGGGCGGCGCCGTACGGGTCTTCGTCGCTCGGTCCGGCAGGCGTTTCTCCAGCCAGTTGAGGACCGAGCCCCGGAGCCAATAGCCGATCTGCGTGAACCCGCCCGGAAGGTACAACAGGATGATCAGAAGGCCGATGCTCGACGTGAAGAGTGGCACGGTCCGGTTGTTCGGCCAGAAGGCCGGCAGCCCGATGACCCACACCGCACCCACGACCGCACCGGCGAGGCTCGCCAGCCCACCGATCACGGCGACCGCGACGATGGTGAGCGAGTCGTCGATCCGGAAGAACCGCTCTGAGTACGCGATCGTGACAACAAGCCCGCCCAGGAGCGCGCCGCCCAAACCGGAGACGAAGCCACCGAGCGCGAACGCGGTGATCTTGGCTCGCGTCGGCGAAACCGTGAGCGCGGCCGCGGCCGCCTCGTTCTCCCGCACCCCGATGATCGAGCGGCCGATGCCCGTCCGCCGGAGATGCCCGACGAGGACAAGCACGATCACCAGTACGGCCAACGTGAAGAAGTAGTAGTTGCGGTTCAGGTGCGCCAGGTCGATCGGGCCGAGGCTGCCCCGCGGGAGCTCCACCGTGAGCGCGCCCGACGTCCCCACAAAGATGGGTCGCGGGAAGATGTAGGCCTGCGCCGCGATCGCGAATGCCAGGGTGCTGACCGCGAGAAGGAGGCCCTTCACCCGGAGCGCACCCGCACCCACGACGACCGCGACGACGCTTGCAACGACCGCGCCGAGCAAGAGGGCCGGCACGAATGGAACCTTGGGTATCTGGCCCTTGATGATGCGCGTTGAGCCCCAGCCGATATTGAGCCGGACGCCGCGCACGAACGCCGCCGCGCTCAGGGCACCGAGTCCGGCAAATGCCATCTGCCCGAGTGAGAGTTGACCACCCCAACCGGTCAGGACCGTGACGGACACCGCGCACACCGCGAACGCGAGGATCATCGCGTAGGTCTGCTGATGGAACGACTGCGTCACAATCAGCGGCAGGACGATCGCGAACAGCAACGCGATCCCGGCGACGAGCTGGGGCGTGCGACGTACCCACCAGATCTCTCGCAAGCGCTCCGGAACGGGAGGGACTCGCGGGGCGAACGAGAAACTCTCGGCGCCGGAGTCGTCGGCCCGGCTCATCCGCGCGACGAGCACGAGCACGACGATGAGGAGCACAAACTGCACGAGCCCGACCGTGTTCGGGTAGTTGAACACCAGCAGCTGGTACAGGAGGCCGATGGCCACCGCACCGACGACGGCGCGCGGGAACGATCTCATCCCGCCGATGAGCGCCGCCGTCAGCCCGAGCAAGAGGGTGTCGGGGCCGATCGCCGTGAGGTCCGACGAGCCTTGCTCGGTGGCGTACAGGATGATCGCGACGGTGGAGAGGAACCCCGCGATCGTCCAGATCGCGGTCGACATCATCTTCGGGCTGATGCCCGTCAGGCGCGCCAGGTCCGCGTTGGTGGACGACGCGCGGACGGCCACGCCGAAGCGGGTCCGACCGAGGAGCCACCACAGACCGCCCGCAATGAGCGGGACAACGATCAGGGCCAAGAGCTGCGTGCCATGCAGCGTCACGCTGCCGAGGTTCCACACGCTCGTGATCGGACTCGGGAACGCGGTCTGAAACTGCCCGGTGCGGTACGCGGGCAGGGTCATGGTCACGGCGCGAGCCAGCTCGGCCACACCGATGGTCGCGACGAGAACGATCACACGCGGAGCGCGGAACAGGCGCCGGATCACCGCGAGCTCCACGATCGTGCCGCTCAGCGTCCCGGCCAGCAGCGCCAGCAACAGCGACGGCCAGTAGGGGAAGTGAGACTTGGCCGCCATGACGGCAAGCAAGCCCGCCGCGGGAAGTCCCAGGTCGCCGACCGCGAAGTTGATCACGCGACTCGATCGGTAGATGAGCACGATCCCCATCGCGATGAGCGACACGATCAGGCCCTGGACAAAGCCGATGAACAGGAGGTTGGCCGTCCAGAAGTGGGCCTGGAGGAACGAGGCCAGCATCACCCGCCCTCGGTGCCGAAGAAGACGGCGCGCGCGAGGTCGTCGCGAGCCATCAGCTCACTCGCACTGCCCTCGAATTTGACTGCGCCCTTTTCGAGGAAGATCGCCCGGTCCGAGATGGCCAGGGCGACATTCAGCGACTGTTCGACGATGACCATGGTCTGACCGCGCTCGCGCAGCCCGTCGACGATCTCCAGCATGCGTTGGACCACAAGGGGCGCGAGCCCGAGCGAGAGTTCGTCGATGAGGAGGATCTCCGGTCGATGCATCAGGACGCGCGCCAGGGCCAGCATCTGCTGCTGCCCTCCCGACAGGCTCTGGGCCAATTGCGTGCGCCGCTCCGCGAGCTCAGGAAAGACCTCGAGGACCTCAGAGATGCGCTCCTCGACCTCCGACTTGCTGGTCCCGCCGAGCCAGGCGCTGACCGCGAGGTTCTCGTTGACGGAGAGGCTCGGGAACACACCCTTGCCACCCGGGAGCGAGACGATGCCGAGTCGGACCCGCTGCTCAGGCGACACGTAGGTGATGTTGCGCCCGTTGAGGCGCACGACCCCGCGTTCGGGCACCTCGAGACCCCCGATGACCCGCAGAATCGTTGACTTGCCGGCGCCATTGGTACCCAGGAGGGCAACGCACTCGCC
>DASZJD010000110.1 GCA_035948415.1 Acidimicrobiia bacterium
CGCTCGAACACCGCCTCCACCGTGACCGGAAGGCACCCGGGCTCGTGCACGCGTCGGCGGGGCTCGCCCTCGGTCTCGCCGCCGGTGCGGCCGTGCGCTCGACCACCCTCGCGACGACGTCGGCCGTAGCGGGACGGGCGCTCTCGACGTCGGCGACCGATGTCGGCCGTGCTCTCGACGAGGGTGACCTTGATCGCGCCCGCGGGCTCCTGCCGGCTCTGGTGGGCCGCGATCCCAGCGGCCTCGACGCCGGCGAAGTTGCACGCGCCACGATCGAGTCGGTGGCCGAGAACACGGTGGATGCGGTCGTCGCCCCTGCGATGTGGGCCGCCTTGGCCGGGGCGCCGGGTGCCCTCGCTTGCCGGGCTGTCAACACCCTCGACTCCATGGTCGGCCATCGCTCCCCTCGCTACGCGAATTACGGGTGGGCCAGCGCCCGGCTGGACGACCTCGTGGCCTGGGTGCCGGCGCGGCTGACCGCCCTCCTGGTCGGCCTCGTCCGACCGCGGGCCGCCAGGCCCATCTGGCTCGCGGTGCGCGACCAGGCACCGGCGCACCCTTCGCCGAACGCAGGCGTGTCGGAGGCGGCCTTTGCCGCGGCGCTGGGTCTCCGCCTGGGCGGACTGAACCGCTACGGCGAGCGGACCGAGGAGCGTGTCGTTCTCGGGACCGGCCGGTTGCCGCAGCCGAGCGATATCGACGCCGCGGTTCGCCTCTCGCGCGACGTCACCGCGGCGCTGGCCACGCTCTTGGTTGGTCTCGGCCTGGCGCGCTGGTGGGTGGAACGGTGACCACGCCCTCGATCCCCGCAGCCGGTGCGCATGGGGGCGACGGCCCCGCCGTCGCGCGGGCGCTTGGCCTTGCACCCGGAGAGCTTCTCGACCTGTCGCTCTCGCTGAACCCGCTGGCGCCGGACCCCAGGCCGGTGGTCGCGCGGCATCTTGATGCGTTGCGTGCCTACCCGGACACGACGGAGGCGACCGCCGCCCTGGCGAAGGCGATGGGCGTGGCGGCCGATCGGTTGCTGCTGACCAACGGGGGCGCAGAGGCGATTGCGCTGCTCGCAGCAGAAGTGGGCGGCCGCGTCGACGAGCCGGAGTTCTCACTCCACCCCCGCGGCGGCGGCCCGCGGTGGCGCTCGAACCCCCACAGCCCGAGCGGGATGTTGGCCGGGGCCGACGAGACGGCTGACGTCTGGGACGAGGCGTTCTTCCCATTGGCGGCGGGTCGATGGACCCGGGGCGACCGCGTGCCCGTCGTGGGCTCGCTCACCAAGCTGCTGGCCTGCCCCGGTCTTCGCGCCGGGTATCTGTTGGCCGACCCCCGCCTCGTCGAACGCTGCCGCGCCAGGCAGCCCGCGTGGTCCGTGGGCAGCTTGGCCTCGACGGCGTTACCCGAGCTCCTCGCTGCGGTCGACCTCCCCGTCTGGCGCGACGGGGTCGCCAGCCTCCGCGATCGCCTGGGCGATGTGCTGGCAACGCACGGGCTCAGCGCGCGTCCCTCCGACGCCAACTGGGTGCTCGTCGAGGCCCCCGGGCTCCGCGAAGCGCTCGCGCCCCACGGCGTCGTCGTGCGCGACTGC